>JAISGZ010000082.1 GCA_031262845.1 Propionibacteriaceae bacterium
ACACCGTCAACCACAGTTGCCGCTCCTGTCGCACCGTGTTTTCCGGCGACCAGAGCTGGCGCATCTGGGGTGAGGCGTAACGCATGGCAAGGACATTGGGGACTGACATCAGGCTTCCTTTGAATCGGCCGGGGTGACGGATGAGGAGTTGAGAAACGTGGGTTGGGCGCGAACAGACTGTCGGATCACAGCGACCCAGCCGGTTGAATCAGCCCGGCGACGGCCCACTCGGCGATGTCGTGGCGGTAGAACCCTTGGGGAAAAGCGATCCGCCCGGCAGCCTCATAAGCCAACGCGCGAGCCTGACTGAGTGTCGCCGCCTTAGCCACCACGTCCAGCACCCGGCCGCCAGCTGACACGAGCTGACCGGCCGCGTTCCGGGCGGTGCCGGCGTGAATGACGTGGACCGCGTCGCTCAGCGGCAGCGGCTCGCCGATCATCCCACCCGTAACCGGCTCGGCGGGATAACCCTGAGCGGCCACAACCACGGTGACGGCGGTTTCGGGCCGCCACGTCAGCGGGCCGAGGTCGGCCAGACGTCCGTTGGCGGCGGCGTTGAACACTGTCCCCAAACCGGTTTCCAACAAGGGCAAAATGGCTTGGGTTTCCGGATCACCGAAACGGGCGTTGAACTCGATCACCCGCAGCCCGCGGCTGGTCAGAGCCAAACCGGCGTAGAGCAGACCGACGAAAGGCGTGCCGCGGGCGGCCAATTCGGCAACCGTCGGGTCGATGACGCGAGTCATCGTCTGCTCGACGAGATCGGCTGGCGCCCACGGCAGCGGGCAGTAGGCGCCCATACCGCCGGTGTTCGGGCCACTGTCACGATCGCCGACGCGCTTGAAATCCTGGGCCGGCAGCAGTGGCCGGCTGGTCACACCATCGGTGATGGCGAACAGCGAAACCTCCGGGCCGTCGAGATATTCCTCAATCACGACCGTGCCACAGGCGGCGGCGTGAGCCAGGGCGGCCGCTCGATCACTGGTTACGACCACGCCTTTGCCAGCCGCTAAACCGTCGTTCTTGACGACGTACGGCGGACCGAAGGCGCCGAGGGCGGCCTCGGCTGAAGCAGCGTCCGTGCAGTAGAAGGAGCGGGCCGTCGGAACACCGGCAGCCGTCATGATGTCCTTGGCGAATTGTTTCGAGCCTTCGATCCGGGCGGCCGCCGCCGACGGGCCGAAACAGGCCAAGCCAGCCGCTCGGACCGTGTCCGCCACTCCCGCCACCAAGGGCGCCTCGGGGCCGATCACGACCAAGTTAGCCTGAAGTTCCTGAGCCAAAGCCACGACCGCGGCCCCATCGGTCGGGTTGAGAGCCGCTAGTCGCTGCTGGACCGGCCCACCGGCGGCGACCCCGAAACGCTCGGCCGCCAAAGCCACCGTGCCCGGATTCCCCGGCGCCGTATGCACCACGTCAACCGCTGGATCCCGCGCCAGCGCCGTCGCCAAGGCGTGTTCACGCCCACCTGAACCAACGACTAAGACAGTCAAACCACTCACTCGGCCAGCTTAGATGGTTTGCGCCCGATCTCGTGCCGATAAAAATCGATGAAGATGTGACGCCGGTGCCGCCCAGTACTCTGTCGCCTCTTCAATATTGTGTGATTCGTGATGCCCGGTAAGGCGAAGGAGTGACCGCTAGCGGACCAATCGGCGACGACGACAACGCCGCCCGTGACCTCACCGGTTACCGCAAATACGTGCATTAAGACACGACAGAGCACGAACGTTATGTTGTGTCGGTTTTGTCGTGTTTTCGCGGTAACCGGTGGGGTACTCGGCTCGTAAAACGAAACAACCCGATGGTGGATGATCAACCACGACAGCGTGGCTGACCTCAGCAAACACTGCGTCAGCGACAAATGAGAACCGACAGCCGACTAACTACCCAGAGCGTCATCGGGTCGGGAACATTGGACCAAAGCCGCGGGCGCCCCGGCGACGCAGGCGTAACCCCGACCAACCGTGATCTCAACCGGCGTCTTTCGTGGAATCGTCGCTCCCAGCAAGTCACCGTCGTAATCCTTATTGGGTTGAAGCAGCAAGCCACAGCGGGCTTTGCGGACAGTCTTGGTCCAATGGCTGTAGAGCGACCGGAGTTCGTCGTTACGGGCGGCGGCGAATAGATGAACCTGAGGCAGACCAGCCGACATCAGAGAATCGAGGGAGCCGCCGGCATCCTCAATCCGCTCGGCGTCATCAATCAGAATCACCAGCGGGCCATCGTGAACCCGGGCCGACGTCATCAACGGCACCAGATCGTCCTCGCCCACGATCACCTGATCAAGCCAACGGCTCCCACTCAAGGGCGACCGCCGCGACCCAATCCCCCACACGGTCACCGGCTGACCGCCGGCGGCCTGACTCTGTTTGAAAGTCTGGGCCAAGGCCAGCAGCACCGTTGACTTGCCCGAACGGGCAGGACCGGCCACGATCGCGTGTTCATTTTCATACAGTTCGAGGAAAGCCGGTTCGAGGTCGGCTTCGCGCAACCCGATCGGCACCCGCCACGGCTCCCCGGCCGTCGTCGCCACCGCGGCCAGTTCCTTGACCGTCAAGCTCTCAGGCAAGCGCCGGACCACACTGGTCTTCGCCTCCGGCCGCCCCCAACGCTCCGATACCCGGTCAACCGCGCTAGCCAACGGCATATTAGGAGTTGCGACGTGAGTTTGCAGCTTGGTTTCGATCGGCACGCAACGGCCCGGCACCGGCGGTGGCGTCTGAGTTGGCGAAATCCCGGCCGAGGCGTAGTCGTAGCGGTCAGCCAGTCGGAACAACCACTTCTGGGTTGTGATCTCATCCATCGCCGACGGGATCGCCTTCGAGCGGCTGGTCGAAACCGCGAACCAGACATTGACGTTGGGCCCATCAGCGTAAGAACGATAGAAACGGTCGATCGCGTCGAGCCCGTCGACGTCTTGGTATTCGTCTTTCAGGGCCGCAAAACCATCGACCAACACCAACGTCGGCCGCTGCGTTCCCGACAGTGATTTGCGCCGGTCAATCTCGGTGCCGATGTATTTCAACAACCGCATCTGCTGCTCGCGGGCGGCCGAACCCGAACCAACGTAGGCCGCCGTGTGAGGTAGATCGGCCAGGGGCGCCAAGTCGCCCGCCCCCATGTCCAGTACGAGTAAGTCGAGGTCATCCGGCGCTAGGGCCAAGGTGGTCGTCAGCGCCAAGGTCGCCAGCGTGGTGCTCGTACCGCTGGTTGGCACGCCGACCAGGAGGATGTTGCCCCGGCTTAGATCCCAGGTGGCCGGGATTTGGCGCTGGCCGTCCGGATCGTCGGACAAAGCAAAAGTCACTTGCCGGCGGTCGAAGCCACCAACCACGGGCAGTGCCTCGGCGTTCGAGTCAGTCGAAGCGGCCAAGCCTTGGGCAATCACATCCGGCGTTGTCACATCGGAAAGCGAAGCGGTCGATGACGGTGAAAGCGGCGAAGACGGTGAAGGAGCCAATGCCGGAGAAGGAGCCGAGGGCGAGGAAAGAGTCCAAGACGGTGAATCAGTTGAAGACGGGGAAGGAGCCGAAGACGGTGAAGCAGTCGAAGACAGGGAAGGAGTCAATGACGGCGGAGGAACCGATGACGGGGAGGCAGTAAAACCGGCCAAGTCGACCCGGGCACCCAGAGGCTCGGGCCACACCGGCCGGGGCCGCTGGTAACCGGCGTCAGCATTAGCTTCGACGATGGCGTCGATCAGACGGTCAAGATCGGTTTCCTTGACGGCTGAGGCCTTCTTCTTGGTTTTAGCCTGAGGCGGCGGCGGACCGAACACGACCGGGCGCAGTTCGATCGGAACCACCTCGTCGGTTTCGACCAGTCCGGTTACGAGGGCGGTTTGAACCGGCGTGATGTCGTCTTGGCCGAGTTTGACGTAGGCCCGGCCCATCTGGATTCGGGAGATCGCGGCCGCATCGGGCCGGCCGATGACGTTGCTCGAGTCCTCCCGGCTCTGGACGCGCAGCGCCACTCGGAGGTTTGTATTGGCCAAAATGTCGTCGTTGACGACGCCAGCTGGCCGTTGAGTCGCGAGAATCATGTGAACACCGAGGGTCCGGCCGACGGCCCCGACTGCCACCAGAGAACTCAGGACCTCGGGATAGTCCTTGGCCATCATGGCGAATTCGTCGATGACCAGCAGCAAACGTGGCATCGGTTCAGCCGGGTTGGTCGCCAGATAGGCGTTGAGATTGTCGACATCTTCCCCGGCAGCGGCAAATACCCGCTGGCGGTATTCCATTTCCGCTTCCAAGGCCCGCAGGGCTCGGTCGGCCATCTGAGCGTCGAGGTTGGTCACGGTGCCGATGGTGTGCGGTAGTCGCTCACAGGTTTTGAAGGCCGCCCCACCCTTGAAGTCCATGAGAATGAAGGTCAGTTTTTCCGGCGAATTACAGGCCGCCAGACCAGCCACCAGCGAGCGCAGGAACTCCGATTTACCGGACCCGGTCGTGCCGCCGACTAGGCCGTGGGGGCCGTCGCGGACGAGATCGAGCCAGAAAGCGCCACTTTCGCCGACCCCGATCGGCCCGGCTGTCCCCCGGGACCGGTTCCACAGATCGGCAATAACCTCGGCGGTGATCTCCTCCGGCTTGATCAGCGGCGACAACCGCACTAGCGACGGCAAACCAGAACCAGCCACGATCAGCTCGGGATCGTCGAAATGGGCCAGCTCCATCGCCCCTTGCCGGGCCGTCTCACAACTGATCCCGGCGAGAATGACGTGGTCGAGGGTGATGCCGTCACCGGGATGAACCACTGTGGCGCTGGCGTCGTCGCCGACGCGGATGATGGTCGTACATTGAGCCGGCAACTGTTCTTCACTGGCCGCGACGACGATCCCCGGTACTTGGACCAAGGCCGCCTGTCCACGGTTGAGCGGCGACGGGCGGCCGTGGCCAAGCAGCGTCCGGGCCGGCGCTTCACGGCCTTCTGTCAGCACGTCGGAGTCCAACACCAAGAGCACGGCCGGCGTCGGTTGACCGTCGATGGCGTCCCGCAAGCCCCGCAACATCGACTCGCTCCGGCTCCGGTCATCAGATAACCAGCGGTCACCCGAGGAATCCCCGTGACGCCGGGTATGGGGTAGCCAAACGGACCAATCCCAGTCTTCGGCGCGGCCCTGGTCACAGCAGATGACGATCCCGAGATCGGCCGGCCCAGCCTGGATCGCCGCTTGTAAAACCAGACTTCGAGCGACCGCCAGAGCGGTTGGCCGCTGACCGACAATACCGATGACGCCAGCGTCGGCCAGTTCGACTTTGATCGGCGCCGCCGGAATCTTGGTTGCGTCGACGATGTCACGGACTTCGTCTTCCAAGCGCGAACTGGCGCTGCGATCAAGCGGCGGTTCCCACGGCACATCGCCGACCCCGGCGTGCAAGGTCAAAAAGTCAGACGTCTCGACCTGACCGTGACGGCGTTGCCACAGGCGCGTCGTCGGCAAAGCGGCAATCCGCAGAGAGGTCGCCGGGTCGGGCGCCTGGTCGCGCCAGCGACGCCGCTCCTGAGCGCTGGCCCGGGCGATATCCTCCCGCAAAGTCGTCAGCGCCTCGGCGAAACGCTGGTCTTCCTCGGCCCGCTCTTTCGCGCCTCGGCGTTTCTGGTCCCACCAGGTCGCCACGCCCATCACGGGGCTCAGGGCGGCGAACAACATAAACCGGATATTGCCCATAACCACAACCATGAGTACGGCCATAACCAGCGGCGCGACCGTCCCGATGAGGTTGAACTTGGCGTTGGTCGTGATGGTTTTCCGGGTCGGCGGCGTCACCGGATCCGGCGGTCGCGCCCCCGCCAACCGGGGCGGCCGGTTAAACGGCGCTGTCCCAACCGCTGTCACGTTATTGAGCGAGCCCGCCCGCGGCGCCAACGTCTCGCCGAGGTCGGCCCGCAAGAGGACGGCCGCTCCCCCCACCACCACGACCGCGTCCTCAGTCACCTGAACACCGGTTTGGTCAATGGCTTCGCCGTTGACGTAGGTTCCGTTGGTTGACCCACAATCCCGAACCCGGATCGCCTCACCCTCACGTTCCACCGTGCAATGTAGCCACGAGGCGCTAGTCGTTGTCAGCTGAATATCGGCTTGCGACGACCGCCCGATCGTCAACGGCCGGTCCGTCGGCAGCGATATCACCAAACCGGCGTCCAACCCGTCCGACAAGGTCGCCGTCCAACCCGACAGCGGTTCGGCGACTTCGACAGCTGTCGCCCGGCCAATCGTCGACGCTTCCAACAAGCGGCAATCGTCCAACCGGTCAGCGGCTTGGTGTTGAACCTGATCAACCCAGAAAACCTCGTCCGGCAACGGCGCTAGACCAGTCGTCGCTTGCAGCAGATCGGCCAAAGTTGACGTCCGCGCGGTTTGCGTCACATCAATTTCACGACCGTCGCCGTCGATATCAAGCCGAAGACGCACGACCACTCCTTCTTCTTGAAGGCCTTGTGGAAAAGATGTTGGCTATCGTAACGGGACCCGGTGACAGTTCTTGCCGCCGATCAACCGGCCTCAGCGCTGCTCAGCCGGGTTCCGAACTCCGGATCAAGAGCAAACCACCGGAGAGCAGGAAGAAGGCGGCCGCTGCCGCGATCAACGGCAACACGGCTGGATTGGCGCCGGTTCCTGGCAGAACCGGATTAGCGACCGCCGTGACAGCTGGAGGAACTGGGACCGAAGCACCAACGCCGGTTTCATGAACAACCGGGTTCTGAGGCTCAGGCGCCACAGGACCTTTCACCCGTATTTCCGACCGGCCGGACTCGAAGAAGCCCGAGCCATCTGCCGTCACTGAGGTCGCGAAAGAGTTGAAAGCCGACTGACCCTTTAGCTTGGGGTCAGTTGAAGCAACCTTGCCATCAACGATGAACTCCAGGGCTTCATTGGGAGCGATTACCACTCCCGGTTTGAGCTTCACTTGGAAAGCTGTCACCGCCGACCAGTCAGCTGGCGCCGAAGTCCATCTGGCTTGCCGACTGAGTTCAGCGGCTGTCCGAGTCCCGACTGCGTCAGTCGTGTAGACCACAGAAAAATCATCGGCCCGGTCAACCGGGAGCTCCAACGGACCGGTCAGTTGAACCCGGAACTGCGACTGCCTGTTTTGAATCACTCCGGCGACCGGACTTAAGGTCTGGTCACCAACCCGCGGCAAGGCATCGACCATGGTCAAATGATCGATGTTCGTCAGTAGGAAATTATTGAAGCGAAGCTTGAACTGAACCGATCCGTCGTCCAATTCAGTCAACCCGAACTGAGGCGCGGTCAGGAATTGCTCGTCAAGACCGCCCTTGACCTGTTGACGGGCCACAGCCTCCCGGGGCGGCAGGTAGTTCACTGAAGCAGTGTCGCCTAGTACCTCATCGCTGGTGTCACCATCTTGATCAATGTCGTATTCATCGACCACCAGGTCTTGTGAAAAAACACTGAAATCACTGGCATTGGACACGGTCACGTAGCCCCGGTTCTCGACCAAACCTTCTTCCGCATCTGGGGTCACGAGCGTTTTAACCCCGATACGCAATCTGGACATATCCATCGCCTCTTTGGCGACATCTCCGAAGCGCCAGATCAAAGCTTGTCGACCGGAATTCTGGTAGTTATTGACGATTTCAGGTTCAGGAACAACCAGCCCGGATGATTCCGAACTCGAACCCGCGTAGATGAGTCCTGTGGGTAACAGATCGATGACAGTCAGATCTTTAAAAACAGTCAAACCATCAACGGCATGAGAAAAATAGAAGTTCAAAATCCACCCGACCGTGTATCCAGAAACCACCTGACGCGGGTCATCATCCTCCTGGATATCTCCATCCGTTTTCAACAGGGTAACCTGCGGACTGTAGGGCGAAAGGTTGGCGGCTGAGGCCGTGACGTTGTTTGCTCTAGCCCGGCCATCAGCCCAGGTGGCCGTGGCCCAGCTGGTATTCCATAACAATCCGGACTGGCCATCGGCTAGTGGGTCTAGAACAGGATCCCGGAATTTCGTCTCAACTCTCCAGCCAGACTTATGACCGGGGGGGAGTTCAGTTTTACTGGCTGTCCGGACCTCAAGACATGTGATATCTCGACCATCGCTCAACTCTAACCGGTAGTCCGAAGTGAGGTCTGATCCCAATTGACCAGCTGAACTAAGATCCGTGATGGTGGTTAACAAAGTGGCTGGTTGATTGTTGCGGCAAACCCACACCTCAAGCGGTCCCGCCCAGGAATCTAACACCATTGAGCCAGGCAGGAAATCGATAGCTGAGAAATACAAACGGCTATCCAAGCCATGGTTAGCTTCGGGGATATTGAAGAGTGGTGGATCTGGGACAGCTGGTCGACTGGTTGATAGCGCAGAGTGATCAACCCAAGTAAAACTGCTAGTTGTATCGGTGGCCGGGTTCAAAACGGTGACGTCAAAACCGACCATTTCAGACCTTTCCAACTCGTGATTGACGACCGTGGGATTGAACGTAAATTTGGTGGAAAAAGTGATATCTTCCCAAGCGGACGTCAGCTGGAATCTCGCTTGAGCTTGAGCCACATAGGCTTTTTCACCCGGCAATGGCTGCCATGGGATGCCAGTCCAAGTCACCTGATGAGTCAGCGTTTGTCCTGTGGCCGCGCCCGGGAACAATAATCGAATAGTTGCGTCATCAATCAGCCCGCTCATCTGTGTGCTTGTACTTCGATCGCCAAAATAAGGAACGAAAGTCCGTTCGATGGCGGTGCCCCCAGGGAGCAGGGTCCAGTCAGGGTTTTGGGTTGAATCGAAAACCGCGCCGGTCGGCAAGTCATAACGCAAAGTCACTTGTGAGAACTGTCGTCCTGACCATGAAGGTGTCCAAGACCCACTAATTGACTCGAAGTCGTCACGATAAAAATGGACCTCGACAGTTGATAAACGACCAGCATCCGCGCTCAGATGCGCCCCGCCGTCGTCGCTGATGCCAGCATAAGCTTGAGGAAAGGAATCGTCGCCTTTGTCTTGTTGACACTTCCCTGTTTGATTGATAATGCACATGCTGATAACTGGATCGCCCGCTTCCACAGTCAAATAGAGTGGTTGACCATGATTGGCTTCGAGAACACTTCCATCAGAGTCGGTGACGACCGCAGTCACCGGAATAACTGCCTGGTCAGGGGCGTATGAGTCGGTTTCCATAACAATTGGGATGTCCAACGTTCGCCCGGCAGTAACATCACTCAATTGGTAAGTGATGACATGGGCTTCGTTTGTCCTGGCGACAGTCGGGGGGACAGTTTCGGAGGTAATCGCGGAAGGGCGAACATTTGCCACATATTGCCACGGAACGGTCACCTGGACGGCGGGAGCGGTCAGGCGTTCATCGTCGGCGCCGTTAGCGATGAGTTTCCAACGGACGGTGAAAGTGTTACCAGCCAACTGAGTCGTCGGTCCCTCAGCCACCAATTCGAAATTTGAGACAACATCAAACGGCGCCGCCACCGAGGGCTGGCTGATCGTCATTCCACCGACCAAGGCAACCAGACCAAACACAGCGGCCACGGCGGCCGCTCGTTTGCGACGAGGTAACAACGGTCGATGGTTGGAGCGGTCGTGAACGCGGGCAAACATGGCGTAAAGCCTCCGAAACGTCGAGGGAGGGCAACCGCAGGAGACGGCGACCGTTCAACTTGATACCTGGCCAAGACTTCTCACCGAGGATGACGTGGGGCGGTCATCAAGCGTCACGCCGGATTATGTCAACCTCATGAGGATTATGGCAAGTCAGACTGGAATTTCCCGAAAATCTGTGGATAACTGAAAGATTGAGAAAAATCTGTGGACAGACAATAAACAATTTCAGTAGTTTCATCACTTGCAAATTCAATTGACGCCAGAAGCGCCGGTCGTTACCCTCACTCACTCCCGCTATGCTGCCCACTGCTGGCACTCCCCTCCGACAGCTACTTCTCACGAGCCAATCGCTCTGAAAACGAGGTAGGAGAAACATGACCAACCCTCCGGGCACTTCCCCTGGCCAACCATTGCGTGGGCTTGGCCGTCGCTATGAATTGGTCAACCGGTTGGGCCGGGGCGCCATGGGTGAGGTTTGGCGAATTTGGGACCGAGACGGGGAACGCTACTTGGCCGCCAAGCTGTTGCGTTCGGAATATGTCCAGGATCCGGAGATCGTAGCCCGTTTTCTCCAAGAGCGGACCATCCTCATCGGTCTCAACCACCCCAACATCGTCCAGGTCCATGATTTAGTTGTCGAGGGCGATGACCTGGCCATCGTCATGGACCTTGTCCAGGCCGGTTCACTCAATGATTACCTCAAAAAATCTGGCACCGTGGCGCCAGCGGTGGCTGTGCCACTCGTCGCCGCCCTGCTTGAGGCGTTGGCCTACGCTCACGAGCGGCGCATCCTGCACCGCGATATCAAACCTGACAACGTGCTTCTGGCTGATCAAGGGCTCCCAACAGCAGCCACGGTCCGGTTATCTGACTTTGGTATCGCTCGTCTGACTCAAGAAGGCAGCGCCGTTGCGGCCAGCGGACTCATCGGCACTCCACTTTATATGCCACCTGAGCTGTACGAACACGGCCAGTTCTCCCCTAAATCCGACGTTTACGCAACCGGCGTCGTCTTGTACGAGTTGTTAGCGGGCCGAACTCCATTCGCCGGCCCAGGCACGGCCTTGACGATCGGACGGCGTCACGTCGAGTCACTACCGCCACCCCTACCACTTCATCCAGCGTTGTGGCAAACGCTTTCTGATTTGCTCGCCAAGGACCCTGCCCATCGCCCCTCGGCTTCCGAGGCCGCTATCCGGCTACACGAACTGACGGCTCTCGACATCAATCCTTTACCCGTTCAACCGGTACCTGAGCAGTGGGCCACCAGCAGTTCGTTACTGCCCGGACCAGACGCTAGCGGCCAAGATTCTGGCCAGTCGGCCAGCGCCTCCCTGGAGACGCACGATCCTCATGCCACCTTCGTCAAAGCTGGCTCTCGCCCCACAATGGCACCTGCTACCCCGGAAGCGTCGACAGCCGCTAGCAATAACGTCGACCCCTCGCAAACCCAGCTCAAAGCCGCTGTTCATCATCCGTTGACGGCCGCCCTGCCGAAACCTGAAGTGTCATCGACCGACCGCCGTAAACGTGCCTTGATTGCCGGCGGTGCTGGGGCGGGTGTGCTGATCATCACGCTTTTTGTCCTTTGGCTGACCGGCGTAATCTCACCCGGCAACGACGACAACCCATCCTCAGACCAAACATCCGCCCCACAAATTACTGCGGCACCGGCTTGGTCGCGTGGCGAGGCCCTTGCCTCCGGTTTGAGTCTCGACTGGAGCGCTTCGTACGACGCCCCCAGCGCCACCACCAGGTTGGAATTAACTGCCCACGCACCCCGGTCGACCGGGCTGACCGGCGATGTTCTCTTTGTCTTACCAGCTTTCACCGTTGATGGTTGCGCCGTCATAACGAGCCTGCCCGACACGATCGAACCCGTGACCGCTTCTCAGGATGGGGTCGCCACAAACTGCGGCTACAAATTAATCGATGTCAATTTAGCCGCTGGCCAAAATCAGACATTTGTGCTGCCCATTGAAGGCGGCCCGGACGACAACTACGAAACCTGGCTCAGCGCCATCACACAAGCCACTGACGACACCCTCAGAAGCCTCACTGGCACCAGTTTTCCGCTCCAGCGGGTCACCGGTCTGACGGTCGAAGCCGATTCTGTCGCGCTCAATCAAAGTGGTGGCATTGGCCAAAATGTGCCCTACCGCGTGATGGCGAAATGGCTTGGCGATCATTTGGCAGTACCCGATTACGTCCTCTTCACCTCCGACACCTTGGTCGGCATGGAAACCGAACCTCTGAAAGAGTTGACGGGAGGACTTGGTCTCAGCGCTGTTCAGGTAACACCGTGCAGCGCCGCCGACAATGTCAGCGGACCACGGGTACGCGCCTTGCAACCGGTGAATTCTTGTTCGCTCACTGTCCAGATCGGTGAATTGACTGGTGAAGGCATGTTCTCGGTTGATCTCAACTCGTAAATCAATGCCGAATTATTGGGTTCGCCCGCCCACCCCAGAAGACGCTCCGGCTCTCATCCACATCCGGGCAGCGGCTTCTCGGGTCGCCTTTGTCGATCCTCTGCGCCCTCATTCTGCCGCCGCCTTGGAAGCCGATATTGCGGGTTGGCTTTCAGCGGACTACCTTGAGTATTTTTCTCAATTCATTGAAACCGAGGCGCTGAAACCCAGCGTTTTCCTTCGTCTCATCTTGTGCGATGCAACAATCGTCGGATACATCAACGCCTACACCAACGCGGCCGAACTCTGCCGTATTCAGGCCCTCTATCTGAAACCAGATTATTTCGGCACGGGGGCCTCAAATATTCTCATGGAAGAGTTCAACCGATGGGCTTTTGGAAAATCGGGCGACGTCTACGTCCTGGAATACAATACTCGTGCCATCAATTTTTATCGACGTCACGGATTTCTTCCGCTGACTCAAGGGAAGAACCGGATAGAGCGAATCACCCATCTCTTTCGGCCCAGCGGACCCGTCAGTGACCTTAAACAGCGTTTTTCCGTCAATCCGGAATTGGCAACTGAAGCACGTAGAATTTCCCGGCATCAACAAATATCGCTCGGCCTGCCGGATGATCAGTCCGCTTCATCGGCCGTGGAAAAGTGACTTTGAAAAGAGCGTCGCCATTGGCATGATCAGGTTGTAGTATCAGCCCCCGATGGCTATTGCGAATTTCAGACACAATCGGCCAGGTTGATCCCCAGTTTGCGGTTTCAGCCTCACCAATCACGCAGTGACCATTGCGCTTCGCCAGTTTGATGATCTCCGCCACGGCCGACTCCGGCGGCGTCTGCACTAATTCATTGACAGCTTCCACCATGATCACCAGACTTGGCTCGTCGTTGGCCGGTTCCTCGACGAGCGGTTTGATCTCCGCCGCCAGCTCTTTCATCATCTCGGGTTCAGTTGCGACACCGTTCCAGCAGCCTTCAAGTTTTAACGATGACCGGCGTGGGCCGAAGTAGTACAGCGGCAGCTCTGGACGCCACCGGCGGAAGATTTGAGTCAGCGCCCGCAGTACCGTCGTGCGACCTGAACCTGGTTGTCCGGCGACGATGAAAGCCCCTTGTGGATTGAAACTCAGCGGAGCCAGCGTCTCATCCCACAGCCCGATAACTGGTCGATTACTAGCCTCGACCGGCAAGTCCGACATCCTGACAAAGGTCGTCAAACGTTCTACCGGTTCCGCCTCAGGCACACCCTGATCACGTAGTCGCTGAGCAATGGTGTCAATGGCGGCTGACTGATCGGCCGGACTTGGGCTACCACCCGGAATAGCGATCTGGATCTCGTTATCGGTTTCCGCAAAAACTGCCCGACCAGGCGGTGATTCAGGCCCAAGAATGTCTCTGGCAACTCCCAACGCCATATACGCATTCTCATCAGTTTGTCTCAGTACCAGGCGACGCTGAATATGAGCGGCCACGGCATTGGGGATAGCCGCCTGCCGATCGGCCGAAACCAGCACGTGAATACCGACCGCGCGACCTTCGGCCAGTAGCCGAGTCACCATGGCGTAATACTGAGTCCGGCCAATCGCTCCTTCGTAGGCCTCACGGAAAGCCGAAAAACCGTCGAGCAGCACGATGATCCGGGCTTCGTCATCGTGACCGCCGACCTGACGGTACTCCGTGATGGACCCTGCCCGAGCGGCGCTGAAACGAGGCGTGCGATCGTCTAACAGCGTTGTCAGACGCCGGAGCAGACGTGTCACACGTTCGTTATCCGAGCCCTCGATGATCGCCCCGACATGAGGCATTTCGGCCAGCATCGCCAAACCGCCGGAGCCAAAATCCAAACCATAGATTTCTGTCCGCCCGGAGTTCGACTGGAGGCCAGCCATGACCGCCACGGTGCGCAAAAAACCAGACTTCCCTGACCCACCAGTCCCGTAGACCGCCAAGTTTCCATCTTTGTCAGGGTCGTACAGAACCGGCTGCTGAGCTTGAGCGGCGGGGTCGTCAACTAGCCCGATGACAAGCTTCGACCCAGCTTCCGGCGGTAGCGCCGGAGCCTTTGCCAGGAGCGCCTCGAGGTCAATGCAAGGCTCAAGTTCGGGCAGCCAGGGTTTGCGTGGCTCTTCAATCTGGCAACGTTCAGCGGCCTGCTTGACCATCTGCACGATACGGGCAATGTCCGTTGGCCCCTCATCGTCTGCGGTCGAAGTCACCGTCGTCACGACTGGAATCTCCCAGGGGCTACCCTGCCCAAAAACCATTGTTTCGACATCAATTCGGGGTGGCTCCGGTTCATGAGAAGTCCGTCCACCGGCATATCCAGCTTGGAACAGGGCGATCCGGCCAGGCCCCGTGCGGACGGCACCACGACCCGGGATACGTGGGTCGAATTCCGCTGCCATCGTGGTGCCGATGACATCGTCCGAGTCAGATTCATCGGCCATCCGCAAAGCGATCCGCAGATTGGTGTTGGCGCGCAGATTGTCCTTGATAACGCCAGCTGGACGTTGAGTCGCCAGAATCAGATGTAAACCTAAAGAACGGCCTCGCTGAGCCACATCGACAACTCCATCGACGAAGTCGGGTACCTCCTGAACCAGGGCGGCGAACTCGTCAACCACAATGATCAGTGACGGTGGGCAGTCCGGATCGCCCGTGCGTTCCAAAGCAATCAGGTCTTTGGCTTTTTTGGCATTAAGTAGACGCTCTCGGTAGTGCAGCTCAGCCCGCAAAGAGGTTAATGCCCGCCGGACCAGGTGTTGGCTCAGATCCGTGACCAGACCGACGGTGTGGGGCAATTGGACACAGTCGGCAAAAGCCGCGCCGCCTTTGTAGTCGACAAATAAAAATGTCACGCGATATGGGCTGTGTGCCGCCGCCATTCCCAAAATCCACGACTGCAAGAACTCGGATTTTCCAGCACCCGTTGTGCCACCGACCAAAGCGTGCGGCCCTTGCGTTCGTAAATCAAGCTGAAATTCACCATGACTGCCCTGCCCGATGAGGCCGCGTAGAGTGGCAGGGGTCTTATGCCGAAGGCTGATTTGATCGCGCAGCGAACCAGCTTCACGCCAACGTTCGACCGTCAACCCCGGATCGCTCGCTAATTCGGTTCCGGCCAGGGATAGATACGAGATGGCCCGCGGTAAATCGGACTGGTCCAGCACTGGCGCTCCGGCATCGAGTAGGGGTGCCAGTCGGCGGCTCAGTAGTTCAGCCGTCGCCCCGGTCAGTTGCTCTACCCGCGTGACAGCCGCAGTCCGCCCTTCCTTGACGAATCCCGCTGTGGCGGTGGTTCGGTCACGGTCACGAACTAAATAAGCCTGACAAGCAGCCGGGAGTTGGTCTTGACGTTCCGCCACCCAGATCAGGTGAACACCGACGGTTGGCCCCCGTTCAGCTAAGGCGACTAAACGCCCCCGCTCCACTGGGGCATCGTTCTCGACCAGCAGCACCACTGCCGGAATGTGTCCATTGACCGCGCGTTGTGTCTGACGAGCGGCCACCAGTTCTTCGAGCGCCGACACCAGAGCCGACACCTCACCCGGGGCTGACGCCAAGTGAGAACCTCCCAAGGGAGAGTGCTGAGAGCCGACATGGGGTAGCCACATCAACCAGCTCCAGCGTCCGCAGGACTCGGCTGAGGCGATGGCGGCCACGGTGACTTCGGCTGGTGAATGCAGACAAGCGATCTGGGCAAATAAATTACCCGTCACCGGGTCCAGCCAGTCACGCGGCCCGGCAATACCTAAGTTGCCGCTCTGACGAAGATCGGCAACGATCGGGACGTCATTGACCTCCGCACACTGATCTTTCAATTCCGAGAGCGCCGACCACGTCTCAGCCACCGCATCGCCCCGCTCGGGGATGATGACCGTGTGGCGGGACTCCGTTCTCCCGTAACCCAAATTCAGTGACAAGAAATCCGGGTCGTCGGGACGGCGATGCCACAGCTCTGGGTTCAATGAGAACGCGGCTTGAAGTAAGGACTGTACGGACGGCGTCTCGGCGCAACGAGCCAGATGCTCCTCGTCAAGCGCTGCCCCGATCTCTTCGGTCAGCTTTTCCAGTTCCTCGCCAAATCGGGACTGCGCCGTATTAAAGTCTTTTCGGTTCGTATAACGCCGATCTAGCCAAGTTCCGATGGCCATGACAGGACTGATACAAACAAAAACTAAGGCCAGCGCTCGATGCGTGGCTGCAAAGAGAACCGCGCCCATCAGTAGCGGGGCGACCATCGCGACCAGCGGAAAACGACCTGGCTTGGCCGGTGACGGCGGTTTGGGCGCTTGAAATTCCCGCCCTTGGTAGACCGAGCGAACTAAGGGTGACCGGTTGAACTCCAAGTCAATCGATGAAGACTGGCTATCGATCAGCTCTGGGTTACGTTCCACGACGAAGCGAGTCTCGCCGATCAACACCGTGTCCCGAGGCCCCAGCACCGCATGATCGACCAACGCATCGCCGACCACAACGCCATTCGACGAATTCATATCCGTGATCTCAACTCGATCACCGACAATCAGCCGAGCGTGCTGTCGTGACGCCATTTGATCATTCACCGTGACGTCGCAGCTGGAATCACGTCCAATAATGTTTGGCCCTGGCCGCAGAGAAAAAGCTCGGCCGGCCTGGGTTGAATCAGGACTCGACAAAATATGCAACCGGGCCGGTGCCGACGACCCAGAATCATGTCCCGTACTGTTTTCACGCCACAGCACTACTCGAATACGTTGACCGGAATACAGGACATTGTCGATGAGTGTTGAACGAGCTGGAAGCAAACTCAACTCGTCACCTTCATCATCCAAAGTTTGCAACGTCAGCGTCTGGTCAGATGGCACCGGCACCTGCGAATAACCAGCCTGAATGGCTGAGGCGATGGCAGCGATAGTCGCGGTACCGTCAGCTGTCACCAGAATCGGCAGAGACTCACCTGGGGCAGTCACAAGACTTAAACGAAGCTTCATAGATCAAGCAACTCCTCATCAGACGACGTTCGCAGGTGATCGGTACCAAGGGCGAGGGAAGAGAGAACCCTGAGAAGACGAGCCCAGCCATATCCTCAACCGCTGGCAAACGTGGGTACGACAACGGCAGGAATCAGGGTAGCCAACTCACGATCAATCGGCCAACTTCCGAGTTTCAGGTTTGAAATCGTTGTTCAGATCAGTTGCGTCAGATCCCCGGATTATGGGTGCAAAATCGTCGTGACTTGAGGAAAGGTCAGGTCTGATCGATCTCAGCCAAAGCATTTTCACAAGCGGATATCGCAGTAACGCCCAGTCTCCGATTGAGCACGCACCAGCTCATCCCCCAACTTCAAGGCCGCTTCAGGGTCCATCGTCTTCATACCCAGTAATGGCAGACCAGACCATAAATCCAGTGCTGGACAAAATTAATCGAATGAATTATATCATTCAATATAATCTTCAAACTCCCATTTGCCGAGACGACCAAGCAATAGTGCAAGTTCCTCCCAGGTGGGAGCTTCCCAGTGATCAATCACATCTCTGATATAACTCTCGATGCTCGGCCAATGGAAATTTTGAACAATGAGGGTATGTCGAGTATCAAAAACAGGTTGCGTTCGGAGCAATTTCTCTACCCAGGCTAGAGAGCAGATCTCTAAATCAAATGACTCCTCGCCGTCTACACCCAAGGAAGACACCATGATCTGCAACAGAATTCGATAATCTGTTGCCTCGGGAATCCAGCTCTCAAGATTCTCAACATCAGGACTGTAGAAGTATTTAATTTCTGCTTTCATTTATCCCTTAATATCCAGCATAAGACTTCATGGCCGGTTTGATTCAATTAAGAATAGATGACTTATGAGAGCACCGCGCAAGTATCCAATCTGCAGGAGTGTTCGTCGGTGTTGTACGGATCTAAACCTGCACGACCCAAGCATGATAAATCAAGGTTAACTCTTATCTTTCTTAAGAAATAAGTTCCTCAGTCGACGTTTTCTACTGTGAGCGTTACCTAAATTCGTATCAAGGACCGCTCCGCACTCGACAAATTCCGGACTAGTAGTACATCCTTGAGAGGTTAAATCAAGCACAGAGCCATATGTGGTATTGAATTTCTGCCTATTGTGCATTATTGTTTCCGAAATTAACTGTCGTGCCGCCGGAAAATCGTCAGACAACGACAAAAAAATTCGCGACTGAGAAGCGGCAAATTCAGTCAACTCCTTATTGAATTCGTGTCGAAATTCTAACATTTTTTCTAAATATTCGAAAGCGACCTCTTGATTAGTCAAGATACAAAGCATCGCTCGATGCCAGTTCCCCCAGAGCTTATCAGAAGTAAACGTGTTTGCAAGAATCAACCTGCTTGCGTTATTCCAATCCCTCAATGGCTGGTAGTAGTTTGCCTCTTTTCGAGCTTGTTCAGCTATAGAATTGACGCTTTGCGTAACCGCTTCAGGATCTCCAATATCCTTAATGGTCACGGGTTTTTTCTTGCCGTCATGCAGCCGTCCACCCATGTCGAGACTCGCATAATAGTCAGAACTAACAGGGGTCCACAGAAAATTAACTGCGACTGTCACCGCGAATTCAGACCTTCCAGACAGCGGCATGAAATCAATTATTGTGACAAACCAGTCGTTGTCGCAATACCAAGTCAATGCAGAGTCATCTGGTTTAAAATCTGAATCAAGAAAAAAATCCACCAAAACATCTTTGATTATCGTTTGCAAAGCATTTTTTGCCATCGCCTGACTCCAGAAATTAATAGTTGAACGACTACAGCGAAGCCACCAGTGAAACAATCCTCTCTTGCAATTTACTCACGTTTGCAAGGTTATAAATCTTGTCATCTTGGGGATCCTCAAAAGTCGCCTGAAATCTTTCGACACA
>JAISGZ010000083.1 GCA_031262845.1 Propionibacteriaceae bacterium
AAATGGCTGACAGCAGCGAAACCCCGAGCCGTCTCCGGGGCGGTCCACGAGATCAGCCGAGATGAATTCCTGGTCGCTGCTGTTGACCGGCGTGGCCATTTGGTCACGGTTAACACCGATTTCGTGCGACTTGACCGAAGTCAACGGTCGGAACTGGTCGGCACGCCACCGCTGCAACTGTGGCATCCCAACACGCCGGCGGGGGTGTTGGCTTTTCTGGCCGACGAACTGCTGGCCGGGCGGCCGGTCGGCGCCTACCTCGACTGGGTGGCCCAGGACGGCTCGGCTTACGCCGCCTTCACGACCGTGGCCCCGGTCGGACCAGACTTCATCGTGACCGCCATCCGGCCCCTGCGGTCCGACCTCTGCGCCCAAAAAATGGCTCGTTACGCCCCCATTCGGCAGGTGGAACGGGCAGCCGCCAAGTGGGGTTTGAACGCTCAGGGAGTGGCGGCTCTGGGCTATGACAAGTTGACCGAAACTCTGGCTGAGACCGGGCAGGTCTATCAGACCGGGTTTGGTGGTCTGGATTTGATCGCCGAGATGGCGGCCCGGTCGGCTTGGCCGGATGGTTTGGCCACCCGGCCAGGGATCAATGGTCGGCCGGCTTCGATGTTGTTGTCCTGTCACAGTCTCGACGCGGCCTTGCGGCTGTGGTCCGAGCGGCACCAGGCCTTGACCCAATTGGCGGACTCGTTGATCGGCGTCACACCACATTTGAGCGCTACCACGGTGGCTGCTCGGCTGGCAGTGGCGGGCCTCATGGGGGCCGGTTCATCGTCCGCGGTCATGCGCGATGTGGCGGCCCGCTTGGCCCGGGTCGGCGACCTGTTGGAGGATCTGTCACACCAGTTGCAAATGTTCCACCACAGCTGCGAGATCAGCCGCGTCTGGATCGCGCTGGCCGAAATTCACGTGGCAGCTTGTAACCGCATCGTCGTCGACAGTCTCGACCACGGTCCGGCCCGGCTGGCCCCGGAGGCCCTGAGGTATTTGAGTCAGGCTTTGCAGGACGATCTGACGGCGATCGACGAACTGGCGGAACAACAGGCCAGCGAAACCGCGGCCATTATTCACCACCTCGACCTGGCGGACTCGCTGACCATTGATCATGACCAGTTGCTGGACGATCTGGGCCAGCAAACACCGGGTGGTCGAGATCATCCCCAACTCGAACAATTGACGACGGCCTTGGGGACCGTGGCGACCGCACTGCCGACGGCGGTCGATCTGGCCCGCACGATGGCCAGCGTGATCGCTCCCGGTGGGATTCGCCGTTTGCAGACTCAGGTGGGGCGGCTCCAGACGTCGCTGTGAGCCCGGTTGAGCGGCCGGGAACGGGCGTCGGGGGCGTTGGGCGTTTAACGTGCGGCAACGTGGGTCGGGTGTGTTCAATCCTGAACGGCTAGGCGTCGGGTGTGTTCAATCCTGAGCCGGTGGCAGCCGAGAACTGGCAGCGGCCGTTTTAGCCGGCGTCTAACTGGATCGAGGCGGCCAGCGGCGCGGCCCAAGTTTGACCGGTCCCCGGAGCGACCGTGGCTTGAAGTTGCAACTGCGCCCCCTGCTGGTCGATGACCGAGATCATGACCGAGTCGTGGTCGGGGAACTGATCGACGCTGACCAGGCCGAGGACGGTGCCGTTGCGCAGACCCCAGACCTGTGAGGTCGGGTAGACCGACCAATCCGAGGCTGTCGTGACCGCGCCGCTGGTGGTGCTCCAGAGTTCCAGACAGCCACCCTCGGTGTCGCTGACCGGGGCCAGGTCGTAGGTCGTGTAGGTCAAGGCTTCGTTGGTTGAACTGCCCGTGGCACAGGAACTGTCGTCATCGTTGACGGCATCGGTCGGCAGATTGAACGCCCAGCGGTCGACGAAGGCGCTTTTCAGGCCGCCGACCGGTTCGGCGATCAGAGGCAGGCGGCTGACATCGTTGGCCGACAGCGAGGCCAAATCACGGTAGCTGAGGTCGGCCGACTCGAATTCGTTGATCAGGGCGTAGTCGCCGAACGACATGATGCCGAAGGCCAAGTAGGCGCTGCCCTTCTCGTAGCGCGGCGTGTCCGAGTCGGCCACCCTGATCGGGCGGTAGAAATCGACTCGGGCGGTCAGGGAGAAGTTGCTGATGTTCTCCGTGCTCATGATGCCGAACGGCACCAGATCGGTGATGAAGGTGCGGGGCCGCTCCAAGGAGTACGGCCACGGTTCGGCCGGGACCAGGTTGGCGGCGTAGGTTTCGGCTTGCTGGACCACGGCCGGGTCTGAGTGTTCGAGATCGGGCACGCCGTTCTGGCGCCACTCGCCCCAGTCCTGGTCAACCACCCACGGCCCCAAGACGGTGGCACTCAAACCACCACCGTCGGGCACCAGCAAATCGGCGAAATTGACGTCTTCGCCGAGGAACAGGCGGCCCGACTCCGTCACCCGCTGAGCCACGGTCGCCCGGGCGCTGTCGCTGTCGTCCCAGACCAGCTCGGAATCGACCCAATCCTCGACGATATAGGCGGCCACGGTCGCCCAGGCGGCCTCGACTCGGCTGATATCCCACTCGTACGACGTGTCATTGACCAGCAGTGTTGTCGGGTCGAAGGTCAGCAGCGGCGCATCAGCGGTCAAGGTCAGGGGATGCCAGCTGCCGTAACGGTCGGTTCGAGTCTGGTTCGACAAGGCGATACCGAGGCTGCCCATGGTGCCGGTCAGAGACTCGGTCAGATCTTGTCCGGCGGTGTTGGTGAAGGTCGCCGGTTCGGTCAGGGGCTCAGTGGCGACGGGGGAGGCGGTCGGATCCGAACCGCCGGTGCTGTCCGAACAAGCCACCAAACTCAGCAGCACCAGACAACTGACAACGGCCCAACTGACGGCAAGCCCTAGACTGCGGCCGGTCAACCCACGCGAAGCGATCATTCAGTCAGATTAACCGAGAAAACGAGGACTGTTGGGTTGCCGCGGGTAGGCTCCCCCAACAAGCTGGCCTCAGGTCGTGCGTTAGGTGCAAAAACGTGCCACGATGGGGGCTGAGCGTCGGCAATGTCGTCGAACAGGAGGGCACAATGTCAGATAGGTTCGATTCATCGGTTGACCTGGACGAGCGGGTCGGTTTTGACGACGTTGATTTAGTCGTCACGGATTTGGACGATGAGTCGGATTACGACGATGTCGATGATGACTACGACGATGTCGACGATCTCGATGACGCCACCGATGACGATATCGACTTTGTGGTCGCCCTCTACCGGGAAGACGGCCTGCCGACGATCGTGCCTTTGGACGCCGATCTGGCCAACGACCTCGACGCCCTGATCGCTCAACTCCAACGTTTACCCGGTGACGCCGGGGCTACGGGGCTGGCTTCGATCAACCGTGAAGTGCTGGTGGCGGTGCGGGCGCGCGGCCCGCGTCACGTCCAGGTCATGACGTCGGATATTTATTACGCCGATGTCTGGCCGATCGTGCGCGACGTGGCCGATTATTTCGGCGTCGAGC
Organism: Propionibacteriaceae bacterium; assembly: GCA_031262845.1. Classification (GTDB taxonomy): domain Bacteria; phylum Actinomycetota; class Actinomycetes; order Propionibacteriales; family Propionibacteriaceae; genus WQYJ01. Next base: position 3,479 of record JAISGZ010000083.1, read on the forward strand.
CCGGCGAAGGCGAAACCCCCGAGGACGGCCCCTTCGGCGACCTCAGCCTGTTCGCCGACCAAGGGCTGAAAGAGGAGAGCCTGGAAGCCCTCAGCCTCGACGATGAAGACACCGGTTCCGACGAGATGGCCGAGCGGATTGTGCGCGCCATTAGGTTCGACAGCGCGACCTTCGAGCAAGTGATCGACGATTACTGGGACGGTGAGGACGACTCCGAGGACGACTAGTGGTCGGTCACGCTTCGATTTTTTCCACCGGTTCGTTGTCGTATTCGCAGTCCTTGGTGGGGTATTCGGCGGTTACCACGAAGCGGACGTCATTTTCTCGGCGGAACAATCTGGCCACGACGGACCCTGAGTATCCATTCCCCCGAGTTCTCGGTCGTTCTTTGTTGGTGTTGGTGAGTTCCCGGAAACGGTCACGGTGATGGTCGTGTCACGTTGGGATGAAGCCTTTGACTTGGCCCTCAAGGCTGGACGGGAAGCGTGGCGGAGGTCGGGTGACGTGCCGGTCGGTGCGGTCGTGGTCGACGCCGAGGGCTACCTGCTGGCGGTGGGTGGAAACGAACGGGAACTGACTGGTGACCCGACTGCCCACGCCGAAATCGTCGCCTTGCGAGCGGCAGCCCGCCAACGTGGCCGGTGGCGTCTGACCGGCTGCAGCTTGATCGTGACCCTGGAACCGTGCGCGATGTGTGCCGGCGCCGCTGTGGCAGCCCGGATCGACCGCTTGGTCTACGGTGTCGACGACCCCAAAGCCGGTGCCGTCGCCTCCCTGTTCGACGTCGTGCGTGACCCCCGCCTACCACACCAGATCGCCGTCACCCGAGGACTGCGGGCCGACGACTGCGCCGCCCTCCTCCGTGACTTCTTCACCCACCGCCGATCCCCCCGGTCGCCCGGTAACCCAAATTCCAAGCCAAAATGGTTCGAAAATCGGCCAAAACCTAACCATTTTGACTTGGAATTTTGATTGGGCGGTTTTCAGTACAGGGTTTACCTCAGGCTGAACCGACCAAACCCATTGTTTGTGGGACAGGACCTTATTCGGCGGGACGTCATCGATCGTTCGGGTTGTTTACTACCAGAATTGGTACTACCAAAGTTGGTACTACCAGAATTGGTAGTAACCGGAAGGGCTAGGCGTGTGGCGCCTGGTCTCAGGTCACGGTGGTCGCGAAAGCGTGGCGGGGTGCCTCAGGTCACGGTGAGCGCGAGGGCGTGGTCGACAGGTGGCGGTGAGGCGACTACACTGGCCGCCGTTGCCTCGGCGAGGGGGCAGGCTAACTGGCCGGCCCCGTGATCGACAAGGTTCTCCCTCGTCAGGCTGCGTATTTTTCGACGAGGTGGAGGAAATCCATGACTGACGACATCACGCTGGCGGCGCTGCCCCGGAACGAATTTGGCAAGGGTGCCGCGCGGCGTTTGCGGCGGACCGGGCGGATCCCGGCCGTGCTCTATGGACACGGTACGGATCCGGTTCATTTGTCCTTGCCAGGACACCAAACTCAGATGGCTTTGCGGGTGGCGAACGCGCTTTTGTCGCTCGATATCGAGGGTGGCTCCAACCAACTGGCGTTGCCGAAGCAGTTGCAACGCAACCCCGTCACCGACGCGATTGAGCACGTTGATCTGGTCATCGTCCGGCGGGGCGAGCGGGTGACGGTCGAGGTGCCGTTGGTCGTCGTGGGCGAGATTAAAGGTTCGGCCATGATCGTGACCGATCAGACCACCCTGACGATTGAAGCCGAAGCCACGGCGATTCCGCCGCAGGTCGAAATTGACGTGTCGGCGCTCCAGATCGGCGACAGCATCTACGCCAAGGACCTCGTCCTGCCCGCCGGTGCGGTTTTCCCCGGTGATCCGGACGATCTCATGTTGTCGATCCACGCGCCGCAGGCTCAAGACCTCGGCGAGACGGCCGAAACTGAGGCCGCGGCAGATGAGGCCGGGGCCGAGGCCAGCGAGTAATTCGCCCGTCCTTTTCACGCGCCAAGGTTGTCAGCGGAGCCGGCCGACTCATCCGCCAAGGGCGAGTTGGCCAGTCGAGTGGCTAGCCAGGTTGAGGAGGAATCGATAGTGGGCTTATTCGCGAGGAAGACAACGCGTCCGGGTTCCCCATTGGGTGATGTCAATACGTCATCGAAGGCGCAACAAGGCTTTAGCAGTGCCCCCAAGCACGACCGCCCGACGGGGCCGTGGGTCGTCGTCGGGCTCGGTAATCCCGGCTCTGGCTACGCCCGTCACCGCCACAACGTGGGCGCCATGGTGGTGGACCTGTTGGCCGAACGAGGTCGCGCCGGGTGGAAGTCGGACCGCCTTCTGAAAGCCAATCTGGCGACGGTTCAGATTGGTCCCGGCGGCACCGGGGCGGTCTGCGCTGATTTGGTCCGAGCGACCTTGGTGCGGACGAAAACCTTCATGAACGACTCTGGGGTGCCGACGAAAAATGTCCTGGCCCAGACCAAAGTGCCGCCCAGCCGGTTGATCGTGATCCACGATGAATTGGACCTCGATTTCGGCCGTTTACGTATCAAATTCGGCGGCGGTGACAACGGCCACAACGGTCTGAAGTCGATCCGGGCCCGGCTTGGCGGTGGTGACTATTACCGGGTTCGGATCGGGATTGGGCGGCCGACTGATCAGCGGGCGGTGACCGACTGGGTGCTGACCAACTTTGATTCTTCCCAGTCGGCTGATGTTCCAGCCTTAGTCGAGCGGGCCGCTGACGCCGTCGAAAGTTTGGTCACCTCTGGGCTGGACCTGACCCAGCAGCGGTTTAATTCTTAAGTCCAATTGGCTCTCTCCTTAACTGCCAGGGCACTAGACTGAACAACCCCCCGGTTTCGGGGGGCACTTCAGACCTCGGACAAGGAGAATGGTGGCAATTTTTCGTCACATCGGACGCTGGTGGTCTCGGGTTGTCCCGGTCGTGGCGGTGGTGTTGCTCGGTCTGTTTTGGGGCCGGGAGGTGCCGGTCGCGGGCTCTGTGATCGCGGCTTTAGGACTGATCGCGGCGGTGTTGACGGCGGTTCACCACGCGGAGGTGGTGGCTCACCGGGTGGGTGAGCCATTTGGGTCGGTGGTCTTGGCGGTGGCGGTGACGGTGATCGAAGTCGGGCTCATCGTGATGTTGATGGCGGCTGACCCGGTGGGCAATACGACTTTGGCCCGGGACTCGGTTTTCGCGGTCGTCATGATGACGATGAATGGGGTCGTCGGCTTGTCGTTGCTGGTGGCGGCGTCGCGTCACGGCCGCCGCGGGATGGCGGTGTTTAATTCCGAAGGCGCCGGTTCGGCTTTAGGTGCGGTCATTTTATTGGTCGGATTGACGTTGATTTTGCCGCGCTATACGACTTCGGCCACCGGTTTGGGTTTTTCGCCCGCTCAATTGGGGTTTGTCGGAGTGGCGTCACTGGCGGTTTACGTGTTATTCGTTTTTACCCAAACCGTCCAACACCGGAATTTCTTTTTACCACCCAAACCAGTGACGTTGAAAACCACGGCGATACCGGAATCGGTGGTTGTCGGCATGGCGCCGACAACCGTGACGACACCAGCCGTGATGACCCCGACCGCGGTCATGGAAGCGGTCACCAACGCGGCCGTGACCAATGACAGTACGACCGTGGCGATGGTGTCGGTGACGCCCGGCCTCAGTGACGATGACGATGACTTGACGACCGACCCGCCGACCAATGGCGAGACCTGGCTCAGCGTGGCGATGTTGCTGATATCGCTGGTAGCGGTCGTCGGCTTGGCCAAAGTCGAGAACGCCGCCATTAAATCGGTCGTTGACTACTGGGGTTTCCCATCCGGTGTGGTCGGCGTGGTGATCGCGCTGCTGGTTTTACTGCCCGAGTCGATCGCGGCCGTCAAAGCCGCCCTGCGGAACCGAGCCCAAATCTCGCTCAACTTGGCCTACGGCTCGGCCATGGCCTCGATTGGGCTGACCATCCCGGTGTTGGCGCTGCTGTCGATTTGGATGCCGGGGCGGCTGAGTCTCGGGCTCGGCCCAGTCGATATCGCCTTGTTCACGATCTCGGTCGGCGTCTCCATCCTGACCGTCGTGCCGGGACGCGCGAAACCACTCCACGGCGGGTTGCATTTGGCGCTGTTCGCGACCTTTATTTTCCTGACCTTCGTGCCCTGAGGCCGTGGTCGGTTGCTCGCCTGTCACTGGCATAAACGCTGACTAGTGTTTGTTCTCAACACCCGACACTGAAGTCACCCCAGGTAATGCCAGATTCCACCTCAGCATGGGTAAGGCTGGTGCTCAACCGTTTTGGTAGGTCCGTGACCACTAGTGGTGTCATCGTCAGCGTCGGCCAATCCTCAGCCGCGCGGATCCCAAGACCTTCATCCACAACCCACCATCACGAGCGACCGACGAAATCCGTCACCCAGCGATGAACCAGGTAAATCAGCCCTCACGGCATCGGGTGACAGTCCGTGGGGGGCGAACGGCCCGGTAAAGTCGGCGGTTGTGAGTTTGCACGGGCTGATTGACCAACTGGGACGCGAACCTCAGGTGACCCAGGCCATCGACTGGGCCAGCACCCGGCGACCAACCGCGACGCTGACAACGATCGCATCTCTGCGGCCTTTTTTGGCGGTGGCTTTGGCCGAGGCGGCGGATCGCCCCTTGCTCATCGTCACGCCGACCTACCGTGAAGCCGAAGTGACGGCGGCGACTCTGGAGTCGCTGACCGACCCGGCGGCGGTCGCGCTCTACCCGGCCTGGGAAACCTTGCCTCACGAACGACTGTCGCCCCGCTCCGATACGGTCGGCCGCCGACTAGGGATTTTGCGCCGCCTGGTGGGGAACGATCGGTTACCGGCGCCCCGGCTCTTGGTGGCGCCGATTCGGTCGATCATCCAACCCCAGGTGGCGGGGCTGGGTCAGATGTCGCCGGTGACGATCATCACTGGTCACGAATACGACATTCACGATCTCAGCCAGCGCTTGGTCGATGCCGCCTATATTCGGACCGACTTGGTTACCCGGCGGGGTGAATTCGCGGTCCGGGGTGGGATTCTCGACCTCTTCACACCGACCGACGAAGCACCGGTGAGGGTCGATTTCTTCGGCGACGAAGTTGACGAAATCCGTCCCTTTTCGGTCGCTGACCAGCGCTCACTCGATCAGACGCTGGACCAGGTGACGGCCTCACCGTGCCGGGAAATGCTGCTGACCGACGATGTCAAGGCGCGGGCTGAGGCGCTGCTGCCCGACCACCCGGAATTGGCCGACCTCCTCGACCGAATCGCCGCCGGTCACGCCGTCGAGGGTATGGAGGCGCTGGCACCGGCTCTGGTCGAGGGACTTGAGTTGCTGACCGACGTGGTGCCGGAAAACACGCTCGTGGTCGTGTTCGACCCGGAGCTGGTCCGCGGTCGGGCTCACGAACTGGTCGCGACTTCCCAGGAATTCCTCAACGCCTCGTGGGCGGCCGCCGCCGGTGGTGGTCAAGCGCCGATCGACCTCGGAGCCTCGGCTTATCGATCGCTGGGCGAGGTTCGCCAGTCGGCTTTGGCTAGGGGTTTGGGTTGGTGGCAGATATCGCCCTACGCCAGTGCCCCGACTGATGGGCCGGACTTGAGTCAGCCCGGCACGACCCCGGCACACGCCACCGTCGGGTCAAACCGGAGTCCGGCTGATGCGCCCGGGTCGGGCCAACCCAGTACGGGTACCCCAGCACCTGACGCCGTAGCCGAGTCAAGCCAGCAGCTGACCGATGCGCCCGGGTCGGGCCACCCCGTTTCCAGTCGCTCAGTGACATCGCCAGCGGACGAGTCCCAGCCCGATCAGCTGACCACAGCGCCCACCGACTCCAACTCCGACTCTCAGCCGGAACCGAACTCAGAAACAACGCTCACCACCACATCAACCACCCGCACCCCCGCCAGCCTGACGATCGCGGCCGACGCGATGGAGTCGTGGCGTGGTCGGGCCGACGAAGTCCTGACCTGGTTGCGCCAAGCCAGCCAGGCCGGCGAAGCGGTCGTGGTTGTGGCCGGCGGTCACGGCACGGCCACGCGCTACCGCCAGGTGCTGCTGGAAGCCGGACTGCCAGCCCACCAATCGGAGCGGGTTGATGAGTTGATTCCGGGCCGAATCGTCGTCACCGACGGCCGGATCGAACACGGTTTCTTCCTGCCCGATATCAAACTCCGGCTTGTCACGGTGGCCGATCTGACCGGCACCCAGGTCCCCGACCAGGCGATCCGGAAGCTGCCGAGCCGCCGCAAGAAGACGATCAACCCGCTGGAACTGACGGCCGGCGACTTGATCGTTCACGACCAACACGGCGTCGGCCGCTACGTCGAAATCACCCAACGGACGGTCCAGGGCGCGACCCGCGACTACCTCGTCTTGGAGTACGCGGCCTCGAAACGGGGCCACCCGACCGACCGGCTCTACGTGCCGATGGACCAACTCCACCTCGTCACCCCCTACGTTGGCGGCGAACAGCCGGCGCTCGACAAACTCGGTGGCGCCGATTGGTCGAAACGCAAAGCCCGGGCCAAGAAAGCCGTCCACGCCATCGCCCAGGAATTGGTCCGCCTCTACGCCGCCCGCCAGGCCGCCCAAGGCTTCGCCTTCTCGCCCGACAGCGAGTGGCAACGGGAGATGGAAAACGCCTTCAACTTCGTTGAAACACCCGACCAGTTGAGCTGTATCGACGACGTCAAGCGGGACATGGAACGGGTCATGCCGATGGACCGGCTGGTCTGCGGCGACGTCGGTTACGGCAAAACCGAGATTGCCGTACGAGCGGCTTTCAAAGCCGCCATGGATGGTAAACAGGTGGCCGTCTTGGTGCCGACGACCTTGCTGGCACAACAACACTTTGCGACTTTTTCCGGTCGTTTCGCCGGTTTTCCCGTCACCGTGGCGGCCCTGTCACGTTTTCAAACCCCAACCGAAGAGCGGAAAGCCATCGAGGGCCTCAAATCCGGCCAAATCGACGTTGTCATCGGCACCCACCGGCTGTTGTCGGGCGACGTCCAGTTCAAGGACCTGGGACTCGTCATCATCGACGAGGAACAGCGCTTCGGCGTCGACCACAAGGAAAAGCTGAAGCAGTTGCGGCTCGACGTCGACGTCTTGGCGATGTCGGCCACACCGATTCCACGGACCTTGGAGATGGCGGTCACGGGTATCCGTGAGCTGTCGGTGATCCAGACACCGCCGGAGGAGCGTCACCCGGTCCTGACCTTCGCCGGGGTCTACGACGAGGGCCAGGTGACAGCCGCCATCCGGCGTGAATTGGCTCGTGAGGGCCAGGTTTTCTACGTTCACAACCGGGTCCAGACGATCAACCGGGTGGTGGCCCGGGTCCAGGAGTTGGTGCCCGAAGCCCGGGTCGTCGTGGCTCACGGCCAGATGTCGGAACGCGACCTCGAACGAGTCATGGTCGACTTCTGGGAGCGCCGGGCCGATGTCCTCGTCTGTACGACGATCGTCGAGTCGGGGCTCGATATCCAGAGCGCCAACACCTTGATTCTCGACCGGGCCGACGCCATGGGCCTGTCCCAGTTACACCAGTTGCGCGGCCGGGTCGGGCGGAGCCGGGAGCGGGGTTACGCCTATCTCTTCTACCCGCCGGAGAAGCCCTTGACCGAGACCGCCCACGACCGCTTGGCGACCATGGCGGCCCACAGCGAACTGGGCGCCGGGATGTCGATCGCCATGCGCGACCTCGAGATCCGTGGCGCCGGCAACTTGTTGGGGGCCGATCAATCGGGCCACATCGCCGAAGTCGGTTTCGACCTCTATCTCCGCTTGGTCGGCCAGGCGGTGGCCGAGTTCCGGGAGGAGAAGACCGAACCCGAGCCCCAGATGCGGATCGATTTGCCAGTCGATGCTCACCTGCCGACCGACTACATCGACTCCGAGCGGCTGCGCTTGGAGATGTACAAGCGGATTGCCGAGGTCCGGTCCGAGACCGACTTGGCTAGCGTGATCGAAGAATTGACCGACCGCTACGGCGACCCGCCACCGGAAGTCCTGGCACTGCTGGCGGTGGCCCGTTTCCGCCACGTCGCTCAACAAGCCGGCATCACCGAGGTCGTCGTCCAAGGCAAATTCATCCGCTTCGGCCCGGCCGATCTGCCGGAATCACGCCGGGTCCGAGCCCAGCGGCTCTATCCCGGCACGATCCTCAAGACCGCGGAGTCATGTCTCTTGGTGCCACGGCCGATGACCGATGGCCTGCCGCGTCAGCCGGTAGTCGACCAGCCCTTGCTCGACTGGGCCAGCCAGGTGGTCAAGGCGGTCTTCGCCCCGGCGTCAGTTCAGCCAGCCACCGCTTGAGACCTCACGCCCGAAGCTGGTGCTCGGTCGCGCCGAGATTCTTCCCGCAAGAAGAATTTTCCTGGCCGAGAATTGACGTATCCGTAGTAACCCCTCCCCGGTTCCGACCACGTAGCCAAATGTCAGTTGTCGCCACCATTGAAACGAGAACACTGCCTGGGGAATGAAAACCGATTTGCCACCGTTGAAATAAATGTTCTCCCCAGATGAACGGTGTAACTATGCAGCGAATAACGGTTCGCCAAGGACTTGAATGTTTGATCATCGCCGTTGCGATTTTATTAGCCTCGATGATGATCCTGGTCAGACCAGGTTTTAGCCCGCCTCCCGCAGTCGCGGCGGATCCCGGCTATGTGCTACCGGACTACGACGATTACGCCGTGGTGTTCGAAATCAACTCGCTTGACTGGATCAATTCCAGTGCTAGCTGTGTCGATCAGAAAGCCGGCCCAGCGGCCGACACCTGCACCTTGCGCCAGGCGGTCATCAGCGCCAACGCCGTAGCGGCCGCGTCCGGTGCGGTACTCATCACGATTGACCCAGACCTCACCATTCCAGCAACGGCGCCGTGGGTTCTGATCAACACCACAAACTACATGTGTTCTTCGTGCGGCAGTGGTGTCGATCTTGAGACCTACGCTTGGCTGAATATGACGCGGGCCAATGTCACGATTGACCTCCAGGGCGAGTTGGGCGTGAACGCGGCCGGTACCGGTGAGTTTTACGGCATGGTTTTCCGGCTGGCGGCCGATAACATCACGTTGCGCGGTTTCAACGGTGCCTTCGGGCCGGAGACCGTCATCAACGTCGCCAGCGGGTCGGACCATGTCACGCTCGACGAAATCGGTATCGACCAAGCCCAAGCCAATGCCTACAACACCGTGGCCCCGAACTTTAATTGGGTGGAGCGGGGCATTACCGTCAGCGGCACGGTCGCGGACCTGACAATCAGCAATTCCCAAATCGGCCATCTTTATGACACCGACGGCACAAGCTACGGAGCGATTATTTTCGCCTCCGGAGCACGCGTCACTGGGGTCACAATCGACAACGTTATTTTTGACAGTACGGTCATCGGCTCGGGCTGTAGTTCCTCGTCAGCGGCCGCCTGTAATTCGTCGGGCATCAATGCCACGGGCGCCGTGAATCTGACCGACGTCACGATCAGCGACTCGCAATTCCGTGGTTTCTCGGGTACCAACGACGCGCTGTTCATGTCATCGTCCAGCAACGTGTTAGCGGACTGGACCTGGCAGAACGTCACGTTTACGAATCTCACGTCATCGAACGGTCTGTATCTTTACCTGTCAACCCTGCAAAACTGGGTCATGGACAACGTCACGGTGACCGGTCTGGACGTCAACACGAGTTTCCTTTACGCCTATTTAACGGAAATCGAACCATCGGCCACGAATCCAACCAATGGCCTGACGATCAAGAATTCGACCTTCGGCGCCAGCGGCAGTACGAATACGGCCCCGTACGGTCTTTTGCACTTTGTTGACGCCGATGGTTCCTATATCACCATCGACAACAATAAATTCATCAACACGGTCGATAGTGCAACGGGCGTGTATTACGGCGGCGTCGGGGCTTTCTATATCGGCTCTTTCAACAATGTCACGATTTCCAACAACCAACTATCGGGTAACACTGTGCCAACCGCCGACGACACCGGAATCTGGGGCTTCAACGGTGCCGCCACGTCAGTCAAAACTCTGACCATCACCAATAACACCTCAGACGGCGATAGCTACCCGGAAGGCTGGCTCAGCCTCTACGCCACCGGCACCGTGCAAGATCTGACGTTCACCGGCAACCGGCTGACTAATCAGACGATCAAAGTCGCCAACGGGGCCGTCATTTATGTCGCGGGTATCTTGGGCGGGGTCAATTTGAGCGGTACGACAACGATTTCCGGCAACACTTTTTCGGCCGACCGGACCAGCGGCAACACCGTCAGTTCAGCCCACGCCATCAACTGGGATGGGACCAAGAGCAGCACTTCGACGGCCGCCTCCGGCGTTACGATCACGGACAATTATGCCGATGGCTTTCCCGGTACGAGCTTTTTACTGAGCGCCACGGGGCTGGTCGAAATCCGCCGGAACACCTTCGGCCCGAATTCGGCCTCGATCACGACCAACAACGGTCAGGGCGAAGAAACCACCAACAGCGGCGTCATGGTCGGCAACAGCGGCGCCAACCGTGGTATCCGCACCTGGTACCCGACGGCCTATACGACTGATTCGGCCGGTTGCGTGATCACGGTGACGATTCAGGAGCCGACCAGTGGCACCTTGCCGGTCGGCAATCTGACCATTGACCTGTACAAGACGGCGGGCAATGACGCCGAAACCTACCTCGGATCGGTTGCGGCCACCCCAACCGCCAGCCAAGACTCGGTCACGGCCCTGATCGACGCCGAGGCTGTCGCCAACAGCAACCTTCGGGTCCAGACGACCGGTACTAACACGAGTTCGCGCGAGTCATCTCAGTACTCACGCTGGATTTCGATCGGGGAGGTGATCTGTCAAGAGCCGTGGACGTTGACCAAGACCGCCTACCCCGACGCCAATTTGACGGTCGGCGCCGAAATCCCGGACGACCAGGTGTTGGAGGCCGGGATCGAGGTCTACTGGCTGTACCAGGTGACGAACTACCGCTTGCTGAAGGGCTACCAGATCGGTCTGACGGACGATCAGAAGACGACGGCGGCGGGCGCGATCTGTGCGGTCGATCTACCACGGGCCCTGCCAGCCGGTATCACTTGTTCGAGTGAGCCGGGTCAGGCGACCACGGTCTGTACCGTGACGGCCAGTCAACTGAGCCAGATTACCGGCGCCACGGTCGACAGTGGGACAGCCTGTCAGTGGCATCAGACGATGAAGACCTAAGTATTCGCCGGCGGGCACACATGATCTGACAGACAACTCTGACAGGGAGTTCCCTGTCGCGTCCTCAATAACGTATTCGTGGCACCCGGTGGGGTCCCCAGCGGCGTTGTCGTCGTCGCCGGTAGGTCCACTACCGGTTCCTCCTCCGCCTGGCTGGCTACCCCACCGGTCACCACGAATGACACGTCAATTTTTCTCAGGGAAAAATTCTTTCCTCAGGAAAAATTCTTGACGCGACAGGGCACTAGGATGAGGCCGAGCGAAAGGAAACCCCATGCGCCGAACCCGAATTCTCGTGACCAGTCTGTTGTTGGCCGTGACCGTGGTCCTGTCGGGTTGTGTGCAGAGCCCGCGCACGGCCGCCGTGGTCAATGACTACATCATTACCGAAGCTGAGGTGACAGCGGCCACCGAGGTGTATCAGCGGGTGGTAGAAGAACTCAACTTGGCCGAGGGGGCAGCGATCGGACCGGCCGATATCCGGCTGACGGTGCTGGGGTGGCTGATTGATGGCGTGATCGCCGCTGAAGTCAGCCAAGTGACCGATGAAATAGTGTCCGACGCCGAGGTGGAGGAGTTGGCCAGCCAATACTCCGATGCCCCCTTGCTGTTGGCAGACAGCGGCTCACGGGGCGCGATGGCTGGCGAATTGCGCTGGGCGCTGTTGTGGAATCGGACTTCACAAGGCGTGATTAGCCAAGAAGCAGTGGTCTCGGTGGTGACTGGGTTGGAGGTTGAACTCAACCCCCGCTACGGCACCTGGTCATCCGACCAACTGCGCCCGACCAACGCGGGTTTGGGTGTGGCGGCCTCCCTGTCGGA
>JAISGZ010000029.1 GCA_031262845.1 Propionibacteriaceae bacterium
TCGGGGTCGGGGTTGGCCGGGTGCGTAAGGTCGGTCGGACGTTGCCGAGGCGGTGTCGCAGCGGTGCCCAGCTGTCGCTCGTGATCAACCCGGCCCAAGCCAGCCGCCAACAAGCCGCCACCACGGCGCTGGTGGTCGGTTCGGTGTCGCTGTCGGCGGCCAAGCGTGGACCGGATGGCGGATTCGGGGAGCTGCCATGGGGATCGACAGACCCCAGCAAACGAATCAGTTCCGGGACCCGGAAAGCCCCGCCGGCGGCGAAGAGACCCAACAACTGGCGATCGAGATCGGCCAAGGCACCGGGCGGTGGGGCCGGGAAGGCCGTCACCAGATCGGTCGGTAGCAGAGTCAGCCAGCCATCCCCACCGGATAGTTCACCGCGCCCCGCCCAGACGACATCACCGCTGGCCAACAGCTCATCAAGGTAGCTGGGCTGATAATCGGCGACCCGGGCCGGCAAAATAAATGTTTCCAGCGCACTGGCCGGGACGGCCACGCCGGCCAGTTGCTCGACGGCCCGGCGCAGTCCGGCTAAGCCGCGCTGGCGGGAGTCGCCGACGCCGTGCCAAAGCGGCAGGAAACGGCCGATGGTGTGGGCCGGCAGGGGTTGGATTTCGGCTCGCAGGCGGCGCAGCGAGCGGCGCCGCAATTGCGTTAAGACCAGCGGATCGCAATAGGCCAAGCCAACACCGGGACGCAGCTCGCCGGCGATCAACTGGTGGGTCTCGGTCAGATCGGCCAAGGCGGTGTCGACGCTGGCCGCCGAGTCGGCCGCCGGGCCAATCCAGGCCAGACACTCTTCAGCCGTGAAGGGGCCGTGCCGCCGGGCGTAGCGGGCCACCAGGGTCGGCACCGTCAGATCGTCGTCGGTCATGACAACCCAGCGGCTGGGATCGAGCCAGGGCCGAATCTGATCGGCCGCCACCAAATCCGACAGCCACCCGGCCACGGCTTCACGGTTGTCGGCTTGGGTGCGCTCGATCAAGTCGGCGGTCGCGATCGGCCCCAGCAGGCGGATCAGATCGTGGACGTCTTCGGCGTTCCGGGCTTGGCGGGACGGCGTCAGACACTGCAACTCGGCTTCGGTTTGGGCGACCACGGCCGGGTCGAGCAGTTCGGCCAAGGCCAAGCCGGGTTGCTGACCGAGCACGTCGGCCAACAGCGCCGGGTCGATCATGAGGGCCGCCGCCCGCAACTCGGCCAGCGGCCGATCGGCTTCGTACATGAACAAGCCGACGTAGTTGAACAAGACGTTGCGGGCGAAGGGGCTGGGCCGGTCGGTCGTGACCTCGACCAAGCGGATGATCTGGCGCTCCAACCGAGCCATGACGTAGGTCAGAGCCGTCAGGTTGTAATCGTCGTATAAACACTCCCGCGCCGCTTCCACCATGATCGGGAAATCCGGGTAGTGAGAAGCCGTTTGGAGGAGTTGGGCAGCGCGGTTGCGAAGCTGCCACAAAGGCTGCCGACGACCCGGCTGGCGACGGGGTAGGAGGAGCGCCCGGGCCGCGGCTTCCCGGAAGCGGGCGGCGAAGTGGGACGACTGGGCGAGTTCGGCCCGGACGAGATTCTCGACCTGAGCCGGGTCAATCAACAAAAACTCGGCCAGGCCGGTCTCGGCCCAGACTGGGGTGGCGGCGGTTTCGTCCTCACTGATGGTCGTATCGGGTAGTCGCAGGACGATGCCGTCATCGGTCGACATGGCCTGGATATCGAGGCCGTAAGCCTGGTGCAAGCGGGCCGCGATCAGCAGCGACCAGGGTTGGTTGACCCGGTTGCCCCAGGGTGAGAGGACGACCACGCGCCAGTCGCCGAGTTCGTCCCGGAATGATTCGACGACGATCGTCAGGTCACTCGGCACGGCCTCGGTGGCGGCCCGTTGGTCGGCCAAATAGGCCAACAAGTTGTCGGTTGCCCACGGATCCAAGCCCAGTTCGGTCAGCCGGGCTTGGGCCGCAGCTGCCGGCTGTTCACTGAGTTCACGGCAGAACTGGCCGATGGCTTGGCCTAATTCGGCCGATCGACCGAGCCCGTCACCCTTCCAGAACGGCATCCGGCCGGGGGCTCCGGGGACCGGTTTGACCTGGACCTGATCGGAGGTGATGGCTGTGATGAGCCACGAACTGGAGCCCAAGGTGATGGTGTCGCCGACCCGGGATTCGAACACCATCTCTTCGTCGAGTTCGCCGACCCGGCGGCCCGAACCGTCACCGGCGTCGAGAAAGACGCCGTACAGACCGCGGTCGGGAATCGTGCCACCGTTGATCACGGCTAGGCGCTGGGCCCCCCGGCGGCCCCGTAACTGTCCGGTGGTTCGGTTCCAGTCCAAGCGGGGCCGTAATTCGGCGAACTGTTCGGACGGGTAACGGCCCGACAACAGGTCGAGTACGGCGTGGAGTGAGCGGCGGCTCAACTGGGCGAAGGGGGCGGCCCGTTGGACGACGGTCAGCAAGTCGTCGACCGTCCAGTCGTCGATCGCGACCATGGCCACGATCTGTTGGGCCAAGACGTCGAGCGGGTTGCGTTCGAGCCAGATGGCTTCGAGTTGGCCCTGTCGCATGCGGTCGACGATGACTGTCATGGCGACCAGGTCGCCGAGGTATTTCGGGAAGAAACGACCGGTCGAGACGGCGCCGACCTGGTGTCCGGCCCGGCCGATTCGCTGGAGGCCGGAGGCGACCGAAGTCGGGGCTTCGACTTGAATGACGAAGTCGACCGCGCCCATGTCGATCCCCAATTCCAGCGAACTGGTGGCCACGACGGCCCGCAGTTGGCCGTCTTTGAGGGCTTGCTCGACTCGGCGGCGGCGCTCTTGCGACATCGAACCGTGATGGGCCATGGCGGCGGCGGACGAGCCGGCGGCGACGTTGGAGGCGCCGATGAAACCGGCCGGTAAGTGTTGGCGGCGGACCGCGGGCGGTTCGGTGACCGTGGTGACAGGCGGTGACTCGACAGCGTCGTCATCCTCGACGGCGAACGTGACGTAGCCCCGGCTTTCCCACAACTCGTTGATCCGAGAGGCCAAGCGCTCGGCGATCTGGCGGGAGTTGACGAAGACGATGGTCGACTGGTGTTGGGCGATCAAATCAACCAGCCGCTCGGTGACATGGGGCCAAATCGACGTCTGGGCGGTCAGCGTGGTGGCGGTGTCCGCCTGGTCGAGGCGGTTTTCGGGGTCGTGGCCGGATCGGGCCAGGTCGGGCGAGGTTGGGCCGGGTGAGGTTGGGTCGGGCGGCGTTTTGGTGCCGGGCCGGGGGGCTTGGGCCAAGTCGGCTAAATCCGGTACGGGCACTTCGATCCGTAAATCCCAGGCCTTCTCCAACTCCGGTTCGATGACGCTGACCGGCCGGCCGCTGGCCAGGAATTCGGCCACCACCTCGGTCGGGCGGACGGTCGCGGACAAGCCGATGCGCTGCGCCGGACGGGCCAATTGAGCGTCCAGACGTTCGAGTGACAAGGCCAAATGAGAGCCTCTTTTGGTCCCGGCGAGGGAGTGGATTTCGTCGATGATGACGGTGTCAATCAGGGCCAGCTGATGGCGAGCGGCCGACGTCAGGAGGAGGAACAACGACTCCGGGGTGGTGATGAGAATGTCGGCCCCCCAGCGGGCGAAGTGGCGGCGCTGATCGGCTGGTGTGTCACCGGAGCGCAGCGCCACGGTCACGGGCGACAACGTCTCGCCACGTTCGGCCGCGGTCTGGTGAATTCCGGCCAGCGGGCGCTGCAAATTGCGCTCAACATCGTTGGCTAAGGCCTTGAGAGGGGAGATGTAGAGCACGCGGCAGGGCGGTGGTTCGGCCGCGGCTCGGCGACGACGGGCCGGTTTCGAGCGGTTGGTTGTCGGTTGGACCGCACCGACGAGGCCAGCCCTTGGCAATGCGGGTTGTACGGGCGGGCGATCGTCACGGGTCAACAACCGGTCCAAACTCCAGAGAAAAGCCGCCAGCGTTTTACCCGAGCCGGTGGGGGCGATGACCAGGCTGTGGTCACCGGCCGCGATCGCTTCCCAGGCTTGTTGTTGGGCCAAGGTCGGCGACCCGAGGGTGGTGCGGAACCAGTCGGCCGTGGCGGCCGAGAAGCGCCTCAAACCATCGTCGCTGAGCAAAGAGCTATTGTCATCGGCGGGATCGGCGATGAAGTCGGCGCTAGCTGAGCCGGAGATGATATGTCCTCGTGAGTTGATGAGTTGTCATGTCTGGTGAGGTCAGGCGTCAGAAAAAAGATGACGGCTGACTTCGTTTCTTCAGGCTTACCTATTTCACCAGATAACGTGGGCCAACGCCAAAGCTGTCGGGATCGTGATAACGGACATCAGGGTCGACACGAACAGGTAACGGGTCGCAAAACTCGTGTCGAGGCGACGCATAACCGAGAACATGACGAGAAATGCCGCCACCGGACAGGCCAACGGGATGAGAATGGCCAACCGTGTCGTCTCATCCAACGGCACGAAAGTCAGCAGGCCGAGACAGATCAGCGGCAGCAACAGGTTGCGCACGGCCGTGCCGACCCAAGTCCAGCCATCAGCGAACAGGTCCCGCCACGACAGCGCCGCCAGGCTGACACCGATGATGATCATCGACAGCGGAGCGTTCATCGCCGCGACATAACCCAAACCTTCGACGACCAGGTTCGGTAGCGGAATCGAGCCGATGAATAAGACCAGTCCAACCAGTAGGCCGAGGAAATTGGGATTGCCCAGGAACTGGGTCAACTGGTGACGCCGGGTGGTGCCCGGGGGACGGGGGAACATGCCGAAGCCGTGGGTCCAGACGAAGAAGTTGAAGGCGACCACGAACACCACCGCGAAGAAGACACCATCGGGCCCCAATAGGGCTTGGGCCAGGGGAATGCCGAGGAAGCCGGCGTTCGAATAGATGGAACCGAAACGTAGGGCTCGGCGGCGGTCGGTGTCGGCCACCAGCCGGCGGTTGAACAACAGGTAGACGATGGCGATCAGCAGCAGGTAAGAGATGACGTCGATGCCGAGGACGAGGCCGAAATCACGGAATCGATCGAGGTCGAAGGGCCGGTGAAAAGCCTGCAAGATGACCGCCGGGGTGACGAAGTAGACCAAGATGTTGGTCAGGCCGGGCATGACCTTCGAACTCAACCAGCCCAGTTTCGTGGCCACGACGCCGATCGCCATGAGGGCGAACATGATGACGACCTGCTGTGCCGTGACAAAAAAGCCCATGTCTTCACCTCTTGGCGCTCAGACTAGTGGGACACGGGAGCTGTCCGTTGATGCCTGCCCCAATCGGGTGGACAGGTCAGGTGGCCATGAACGCCGGTAGCCGGAGCGGCGGCCCCACCGCAGTGAAGCCGCCGCTCCGAGCCAGTAGCTAGTCGATGATCTCCGCTGGGTTTAGAACCAAATCACGAAGGTGAACATGCTCATGAATCTGGCGAAGATGCCGTTGAAGAACGACGTGATGACAGTGAGGAAGCTGAAACCAGGTTCGGCCGATGGTCGATTGGCCGTCGACCAACTCTGCGTCGGCGAGGGCGGTATCGAAATCCACCGGCTGGCCGTGCTGGCCCCAGGGCGCGGTGAAGTCGCCGGTGACGAGGAACTCGAAGTTGACGTCGGGGTGGGGGTCGGCGTCGGTGAGGGAGTCGTCGTCGGGGTGGACTTGGTGGGTGACACCGGAGCCGACGAACTGGGTGGCTCCGAAGTCGAAGGCGCGGTTGAGCTGGCCGTCGACACCGGCGTGGTCGGCCTGGTCAGGTCGCTGTCGATGATGGCCTTGATCGACAAGTTACCGAGTCTGCCACCGGTGCTGGAACGGAAATCTGACCACGTTGACCCGTTGCTGTTGAGTAGGAAACTCTGACCGGTTTCGTAGCTGATGTACGAGTGCAGCGTGCCGTTGGCGGACATCACCGGATAGGGCTCTTCACCGTAGAGATAAGCCGTATTGGACGTCTGAGAGGTTGTCTTGACGACGACGGCGAAAGAACTGCCGGCGGTCAAGGTCGGCGGATTCTCGAGCCCGATCTGATTCCAGCCGGCGTAGGTGACGGAGCCGGTTTGGCTGCTGCCATTGGTGTGGTTGACGTCGAGTAATTTGCCACTGGTCGGGGTTTTGCCAGGATTGAGATAAATCGAAATCTCGTAGTTCTGGTTCGGTTCACCCGAGTAAATCAGAACGGACTTCAGCTTCTGGCTCGAACCGGCGGGAACCTCGAAAACATTGGCGCCAGTGATCGTGCGCGACCCCAGCCAACCGACGCCGACGCCGGCCATGGCGTCATCGAGGAACAGCACCTGCTGACTGGTATCGGCCGGTGACAAGTCGTACAGCCACGACTCACCGATCGTCACGTCGTAGTACGACAGCCAGAAATAGCCCTGTTTGTCAGCCGCCGTACCCCAACTGTTTTGCACCAACCAAGCCCCGTTCCCGGCCGGGCGAGTACTGAAATTGCTGGCCGGATAGTCGTTATCCCAGCCCACCAAAAGCACGGCGTGGTTAGCGATATTACTGGGGTTGATCGGGTTACCGGGCCAGTTGTAAATCGACGCCGTGGAGGGATTGTAAATTGACGATTTGAATCCCAAGCCCTGTCCTTGAGGGGCGTAATACGACGTTGACAGAGCGCCTTCTGCGGTCATTTTCTGTTGGACAGCGGTGATATTGGCGAAACTGAATTGACCGCGGCTGTTATAGGGCCGGGGCAGAATCCAAGCATTGTCCAGCTGATACTGCCGGGAATTGATCTGGTTGAGCGACAGTTTGGTGGCGGCGCTCCGGTAGGGATACGCCGCCTCGGTTTGAGCGCCGTAGCCTTTCGACCAGGCGGCCGCGGCCAGGAAGTCGGAACCACCAGTTTGGAGCCCGTCAACGGACACGCTGAGGCCGACGTTGAGACGCTGGCCGTCAATGCCACGGTCGTTGTAGACCGCCCAATTCAGGTGAGCCGGCGACAAATTGACATTGTTCTGGCCGTCGAGGGCGAGTTCCGACATGGCTGAGCCGGTGGCGGCGAAAGCCCAGCAGGCTTCGTGATTGCCCTGGTCACGCACGCTAGGCACGGCTCCGAGTTGACGCAGATCAAAGCTGGTCGCATCAGCGGCCGCCGCTACCGTCGCCGAGCCTGAATAGTCGGCGTCGTTGACGGCATCGTAATTGTTCTGGCTTGGGGTGTAGCCATAAGACGGGCCTTCGGGCAACACGACCTCGGTCGACCGGCTGGACTGGAATATCAGATTTTCGCCGGCGGCCTGTGTGGTCGTGGGGGAAAGACCAGTCAGTAGGGCGATGGCTAGACCACCGGCCAAGGAGGCCGTCAGGGCAGTCCGGTTGATTAAGCGCATGCGGTTCTCACTTCATGACGTTGGAGCTCATGGTCGGAAAAGACGCCTGGGGGTCATTGAGTGTGGCCGGAGGGGGAACCAGTAAGTGAGGAGACCGGTGCCGGACTCAATGACGCCCCAGGCTGATTGGAGAAAGGACTCTTCTGGCGCAGGTTAGCAAAGAATTAATGTTTCGTAAAGTAAATTTGTCACGGCGCCAGCGAAAATGGCGTAGTCATTGTTACAAAACTGTTTTGTTGGGGCCTGGGCTGGAGCCCGAAAGCGTTTCCCTCGACCGGGTCGTGGCACTCAGCGCGCTGGGGGCGGTGGTCGGACGACGGTCTGACCGAGACCCTCGTCCAACCCCTAGTGGTCTGTCGCATCGAGAATTTTTCCTTTGGGAAAAATTGCCGTATTCGCGGCACCCGGTGGGGCACCCAGCCGCGTTGTCGTCGTCGCCGGTAGATCCACTACCGGCTCCTCCTCCGCCTTGCTAGCCACCCCACCGGCCACCACGAATGACACGACAATTTAGATGCGACAGACCACTAGGCTGAGACCGTGGCAGGGAATTCACAGCGCCGGGGGGCGCGTCAACGGGGCAAAGGGATCGGCGCCCAAGGCCGGACCGCGGGATCGGGCGGCCGACCCCGAAAGGCCCTCGAAGGCAAGGGCCCGACTCCGAAAGCTGAGGACCGGGTCTATCACAAGGCCTATCGGGGTAAGCAAGCGTCGGCCCGGCGTGACTTGGCCGGAACTGGCGGTCGGTCGGCGGGCTTGCGGTCCGGTCCGCGTACACCCAAGCTGGGAGCCGATTGGGTGGTCGGGCGGAACCCCGTCTGGGAGGCTCTGCGGGCCGGCGTGCCGGTCAAGGTGGCCTACGTGGCCGAGGGCGCAGAACGGGACGACCGGCTGCGTGACATTTTCCGATTCGCCGCCGACCACGCCCAACCGTTGTTGCAGATCACGCGGGCGGAACTTGACCGTTTGACCGGTGGGGCGGTTCACCAAGGTGTCGCCTTGCAGGTCCCACCCTTTGCTTACGCCGACCCCCAAGAGGTGGTCGACTTGGCCCTCGACCAGTTCGATCTGGCCGCCCGGGCGGCTGACGACGAGGCACCGCTGGGACCGGTCATCGTGGCCTGTGACCACATCACCGACCCCCACAATCTGGGGGCCATCATCCGCTCCGCAGCCGCTTTCGGCGCCGTCGGAATCTTGCTTCCACAACGTCGTTCGGCCCATGTCACGGCGGCCGTCTGGAAAGCTTCGGCCGGGGCGGCAGCTCACCTGCCGGTGGCTCAGGTGACGAATCTCAACCAGGCTCTGGTGGCCTGTGCCAAGGCTGGTTTTACGGTCATTGGGTTGGCCGGTGACGGTGACGCCGTGATCGCCGAGGCGCCGACCGATGAGCCGATCGTGCTCGTAGTCGGGGCCGAAGATACGGGCTTGTCCCGGCTGGTGCGGGAACACTGCGACGTCGTCGCCCGCATTCCCATGAGTGACACGATCGAGTCGCTCAACGCCAGCGTCGCGGTCGGCGTGGCGCTGTACGAGCTGCGGCGGTTCTAAGACCGATCGCGGTCTGACGAGATGCCGGGTCACCGGAGTCGGTCAGCTGCTAGGCCGGGACAGCCAAGTCAATCGGACACGGCCGGGACGAACCGAAAACAG
>JAISGZ010000004.1 GCA_031262845.1 Propionibacteriaceae bacterium
CGGCGGCCATCGCGCCAGATGTAGCCCGATTTGGTCGCCAAGACGAGATCTTGGCGGCGGATGGTGTGGCCGATCAGGCGGCCGATCAGGCTTTCGACTTCGCCGCCACCGTAGGCCGCAGCGGTGTCGATCAGGCTGCCACCGACTTCCCAGAAACGTTTGAGGAGGCCGATGACCGTAGAAATCTGGGCTTGGGCCCACGTCATGGTGCCCAAGCCCAGGCGCGACACCGTCAGATCAGTGCGGCCGACACGGCGGGTAAGCATGAGGTCACACTAGTGGACTGAGGCGTCTGATTTGTTGTATTCGCCGCACCGGTGGGGCGGCAGCCGTGTTGTCGTCACCGATAAGTCCAGGACTGTTGCGCTCAACCGGGTACCTCGTTGTTGGTTGATTAGACGACAGCGCGAGATGACAAGTTTGTTTAAACCACGGACTCAAATCCGCGGTCACCACGCAGAAAGCCCGGGCGGCTTACTTCCAGAGCGTCATGATGAGGAACGACAGGGCGATCAGGACCATCCCGATCAACATGTTCCAGTTACCGAGAGCGGCTAAAAACGGCAACGACGGTCCGGCCACGCTCCAGGCGATGATCCAGGCCACACCGATCAGAGCGCAGGCGATGAACAGCGGCGGCACCCAGCGGCGTTCGTTGGGAGCGCCCTTCATGGCTTTCTCTTGGTGAATCGCCTGAACCTGTTCGTGCCGTTTGAGCTTACGTTTCTCGGCCGCGGCAGCACGGATCTTGGACTCGGGCATCGATATCCACCTTTCTGACGGGCCCCAGTGTAGATGATGGATTCCCGGTCATCCACGTCTCCGGGATGACCGGGAATACCCAGTTGATATTTCGCTTAGCCAGGAACCGAAGCTGTGGACGCAGATGGCGCGGAGGCCGATGCGGAGCGTGAGGGCTCCGATGACGTTGACGGCGCCACCGGCGGAGTCGCCAACCAAACGGTCACCGGTGCGTTACGGGCGATCATCGAACCACTGGCCGGATCCATCGCCACCACCGTGCCGGCTGGGCTCGTACTCTGCTGCTCTTGCCAGGTGAGGTTGAGGAAACCAGCCTTGGTTAGTTCCTGGGTCGCCCGGTACTGGTCGAACGACGCCACATTGGGCAGGATGCCGTTGCCACTGTCGTAATAGAGCTGAATCACCGTGTCGACGGCAGCCGTGTTACCGGGGGCCGGGTCACAGTCGATGATGTGATCGGCGACGTAGGTCGACTGATAGGGGTAGCTCTGGAGCGGGGCCGGGTCGATCTTGTACTTGGTGAAGCCAGCCGCTTTCAGAGCCTCTTCAGCACTAGCCCGGTCGAGCCCGATCAGGCCCAGCGGAATCGTGCCCTTCTGGGGGCCATCGTTGACCCAAATCCGGACCCGACTACCCTTTTCGGCTTGAGCTTTGGCGCTCGGTTCCTGGTGCGTGACCTTGCCGACGGTGTCGTCATTGGCGCCATTTTGGTGGATCGTCTCAGTCGTCAGACCGGCCTCTTCGATCGTGCTCAGGGCCGTCGTTTCGGTCATGCCCTGGACATAGGGCACCTCGACCGTCGTCACCACCGGCGGCGCCGGTTCGCGCATGAACCACCAGATCAGGATGCCGGCCACAATCGCCACAACGGCCGCCAGCGAAGCGATGACGGCGATCAGGATCTTCCGTTTCCGGGCCGCCGCTTCGTCCTCCTCGGTAGGCTCGTCCTCGGCCGCCAACGGTTGGGCGCCGGGCGTGATCGCGGTCGGCAAGACCTGGGTCGGATCGGCCTCGCCGGGGCTGGGCGTGATCGCGGTCAGAGTCGCCGTGACAGTTTGACCAGTCAACAGGCGGCTGATGTCGTCGGCCATTTCTTTGGCCGTCTGGTAGCGGTTGGCTGGGTCTTTTTCCAGCGACTTGAGGACGATGGCGTCCATCGCCGGCGTGATCGCCGGGTTCAGCGTCGACGGCGGTTGCGGCAGCTCCCGGACGTGTTGATAGGCCAGCGAGACAGGTTCTTCGCCCTGGAACGGGGGCCGGCCGGTCAGCAATTCGTAGAGCAGACAGCCGGTGGCGTAAATATCGGCCCGGCGGTCCACCGGTTCGCCCCGGATTTGTTCCGGTGACAAGTACTGCGGGGTGCCGATGACGGCGGCGGTTTGAGTCATCGAGCCGGCCGTGTCGGAAACCGCCCGGGCGATCCCGAAATCCATGACTTTGACCTGGCCGGACTGGGTCACCATGATGTTGGCCGGCTTGATGTCACGGTGGATGATGCCGTGGCGATGGGAGTAGTCGAGGGCGTTGAGGACGCTCGTGACTAATTCCAGCGAACGCTGAGGCGGAATCCGGCGGCCGTCGCGGAGAATATCCCGCAGGGTGTGGCCGATGACCAATTCCATGACGATATACGGGATATTCAGCCCGGAGGCTTGATCGAACTGTTCACCGGTGTCGTAGACGCTGACGATATTGGGGTGGTTGAGCCCGGCCGAGGCTTGGGCCTCACGGCGGAAACGGGCCTGGAAAATATCGTCACCAGCCAGGTCGGGCCGCAGCCGTTTGATCGCGACTTCGCGCTCCAACCGGATGTCACGGCCCCGTCGGACCTCCGCCATCCCACCGCGCCCCAGCAGGGGGCCGACGATATAGCGATCACCTAGTAAGGTCTCGGTCATCGGCGTCCTTTCCTCAGACATCAGGCACCATTCTTACCGCAAACTCTGAGAACTCCCTGAGGATGCGGTCGTTGGGTAGCTTAAAGGTTCCCTCCAGCCGGATTGGTCGAAGTTGCCCCGGCGCGGTTATCAGCGCCATCAACCACGAGGCGAGTTATTGTACGGCGCTAGCAACGTACGTCATTGACACCGTACGTCGTTTGTGCCGTATAATCTCACTATGACTGAAGACCAGTGGCTGCCCGACATCCCCGATTATCTTGAACCGTTGTTTTTAATCCCAGGTGGAGCGGGCGATCCTCTTAGCCTCGTTGGCCGGGACAGCGAACTCCAACAGCTTCACGAAGCGGTGAGTGCTGGCGGGGCTCATGTGACTGGCGAAAGACGCATGGGCAAGACCTGGTTGGTCAAGAAGCTGCAAGCAGACCTCGAGGACGCCGGTTCAGCGATTTACGTCAGCGCCGAAACCAACAGTGTGAAACTGTTCTTGGACCGTTTGCACAAGCAATTGCGACGTAACCGAATGATCGGTAAATCAGTTGACCAATGGGAGGGGACGCTTTCGGGCAAGGCAACGCTGAACCTTGGATTCTTGAGTCTGAACTTGACTGGCACCTTGTCAAAAAGTGGGAAGCCAGCCGAACTTGATGTCTTCGATTTGCTAAGTCAGAACCACATGGTTCTCATCATCGACGAGATCACTCATCTGTGTCATAACCTGGGGGCGAAGGCGGCCGATGAGTTCTTGAGCGACCTACGTGCCAGACGACAGTCCGGTGGCCTGTCACTGGTGATCTCTGGTTCGATTGGGTTACATCACGCACTCGACGACTTCAGCTCAGTGAATGACTTGGGGCAGGTGCAGGTCGGCCCAATGGAACCAGAAGATGCGGCGCTTCTGACGGCTCGCCTGTTGCTTGGTATCGACGCTACTCCGTCGCCGTCACTCGTAGCTGAGATTGTGAAACAAACAAGTGGCATCCCTTTCTACATTCAATCGGTTGTCAATCAGATGAGGCACCGCCCGGATGCGAGCGTGAGTTTCATTATCGACACTTGCCTGGCCGAGAACACGTGGCACACGGATCACTACATTCAACGTCTCGATCAGTATTACGGAGAAGAAAAAGCCGAACTGGCGCTAGCATTGGTAGATTTTGTCGTTCAGCTCGAACGACCGGCGGACGTGGACACGATACTGATGCACCTCAAAGCTGGCAATCCAGATCTGACGGTAACCAAGGATGCGGTCATTGATCTTCTCGACAAACTTAAAAAAGACCATTACCTGGTGCGCGAAGGCAACCGTGACCGGATTTCATCGCCGCTTCTGGCACGCATCTGGAGACACCACCGGAGACTATCGTGACGATACGACCATTCACTCCTTCTCAAGAGGCAGCGGAGGAACTCGATCGGCGGACAGTGGGCCGAGACAATTTGCTGGCGATTCTGGACGAACGGCTGAGACAAGCGGCCACGACAAAATCCCGCCCTCACACGTTGCTGGTTGGGTCTCGAGGGTCGGGGAAAACACATTTGC
>JAISGZ010000122.1 GCA_031262845.1 Propionibacteriaceae bacterium
ACATCGGACAGACTCTAGCTGAGGTCTCTGACAGTCTTTAGAACAAGAAAAACAACGTAGCCAAACCACGATCCCGAATAAGAAACGGACGATCCCAAATAAGACGATCCCAAATCAGAAGAGAGCCGTCGGATCGTGATCGGTGAGCAAGGTTCTGAGATGGATGCCCAGACCAGCGGCAACGTGATCCTTGGAACCAGCATCATCGGCATTTGGTCAGCCACCGGTGTTGGTGGCTGACCAGACAACAGCTGGGCCAGGCGGTTACCCGCCTGGCCCAGCTGATTATCAATGGGTCAGTTCGAACTGATCACAGGTTAGGTGTGTTGGCGTCAGCCACGAACCAGCCGGTGAACAGGGCGGTGAAGAACTGAATCAACAGCGTCAACCCACCGTTCGAGTCCAAGTACGGGAAGTAAGCCCGCTCATTGGTCTGAGTGATCGTCAGGTCGGCCGTGTTGATCGCTTCGAGATCGCCGTCGCCGTCAGTGTCCCGCCAACCGGTGAAGGTAATGGTGCCCTCACGAATCGTCCCCGGGTTCGGGTTGGGTTCAGCGTTGACGATGATCCACTCGTGATTCTTGCTACCGGCCGTCTTGCCAGCCGACACCCAATCGGCGCCCTCTGTCACTTCGGAAGTCCAGCTAGTGCCAGCTTCAGGAACGTTCACCCGAATCCGGGTCACGCCACCTTCCGCCACCACGATCCAGTTCTTCGGCCAAACACCGACGAACGGGCCGTCAGCTTGCTTGATCTTGATCTTGACCGTGTCATGGCCACACTTGACCTTGAGGTTGCCATTCCGGTTCGGGCCGTAGTTGGCCGCCACGAGAACGGTGAAGCTACCGCTACCAGCGGCGACATTATTCTGGAAATCGGCTACCGAAATCCAGGCGTCGCTGACTGAGGTCGAGCAATCGAAACCAGCCGCCGTGCCACCGGAGGTAAAGGTGACGCGCTTGTTGTAGTAACCATCTTTGAAGTCACGGGTTTCGCCCCAGGGCACATTCCAGGTGCCACCACCAGCAACGCTAATAACTGTCGGCGGTACATCTTGACGGACCCGGAAAGTCGTCGTCGCGCCACCGGCGCTGAAGAGAACTTCGCCTTCACGCGACAAGATCTCGTCATCCGTGGTGACGTAGTTCTGAGCCACCTCAATCGTGACCTTGGTGCCGCTGGTGCCGGTCGCCGGAGTCACTTTCAGCCAGTCAACGGCTGGTGTGGCGGTCCAGGTAGCGCCGAGCGAAGTCCGGACCTTGATTTTGACGGTATTGGCCTTCCATTTAACTTGGGCACCAGCTTTTGATAATGAAACTGATGAGGCCGCGACCAGAGCCGAACCGGCACCTGTAACAGTGTCGGCGGACGCCATCGGCACGCCAACTCCCGCGAAAAGTACGATACCGGCCACCCCAGCCGCGATTGTTTTACGCATGGCAGTGGTTCCTTACTGTGATCAGTGGAGGAGTGAGGGGTATATGTGTGGTTTTTCTAACTATGTTGGCCCAACCCTGATCATATAGACCCAATAAGCCGATCGGAAGGGTTAGGGGCCGACTTTTGTCCGCCACACACGATTTCTTAATCAACTGAGTAATCAGCCCTTCACTAGCCTCCAAGTTCTTTTATTAAAGAATGATCAACGTTATCAGCCGACCGGCGGTGGTCCTGGACCGGATGGGTCAATCCCCAACCAGTCGAGGGCCACGCCAACGACCGCAACGGCGCTCAGGGGCGGCGGCGAATCTCGGCTCAACCAAGGATTTGACGTAACCGGTGGCAGCCCTTAGATGACTCTGAGACCGGTTCCGTCACAATGTCGGAGTGGAAGCTGCTCTGTTGTTCATCGAAGATGATCCCGCCATCGCTGAGATGGTCTGTGAAGTTCTACGCGAAACCTATGACGTCGACTACGCCGCCACCGGCGAAGCCGGCCTCAACCTGGCTCTGCGCAAACACTACGACGTCATGCTGATCGACCGGCGCTTGCCGGGGATGGACGGTGTCGAGGTGATCACCGCCATCCGCCGGGCTCGCATCACGACCCCGGTGCTGATGTTGACGGCCCTCGGCACGGTCGCCGACCGGGTCTCAGGCCTGGATGGCGGCGCCAACGATTACCTCGTCAAACCGTTCGAATTCGACGAATTACTGGCTCGTTTGCGGGCGCTGCGACGAGGTTTCACGGCCGAAGGCCAGCGGCGTTATATCGGCAATTGGCTTTTCACACCCGACACCAACACGTTATATAGCCCTTATGACGAGCGGATTTCGTTGACGGTGACCGAATCGGCCCTGCTCAATCTGTTAGCCGAATCACCAGAACACGTCTTCAGCCGGGACGAGATCTTGTCGGCGGTTTTCTCGGCCGATGACACCCCCGGCACGGTTGACACCTACGTCCACTACATCCGTCGGAAAGCCGATTACGACTTGATCGAAACGATCCGGGCCCGCGGCTACCGGTTAGGTAATCCACTATGACCAGTCCTCAATATCTACCGCCACCACCTGGTTCACAACCCCACTACCCGCCACCACCACCGCCGCCCCCGACCTCGGGCCAGGCCGGTGGTTTCCGAGGCGCCAGTCAACCAGCCGATCCGCCACCGGCGCAGCCGCCGCCATCGGCCCGTTCGGCCGCCGCTTTCGCGGCCGATGACAGCCGGGTCCGGCGGACTTCGCTCCGGGTTGGCCTCTACGTCGGGATCGGCGCCGCCGTCATCTTGCTGGTCGACGCCACCATTCTGATCGCCAAAATCCTGCGCGAGCGGCGTTCGGTCTTGACCAATCAGACCGGCAGTCCGGGCCGGCCCTTTGATTGGGTGTTCCCCAATATCCAGCTGATGTCGGTCGTCGATCCCCAGGAGATCATTCAGGCCATCATCATCATGTCGCTGCTCAGCGTCATCTTGGTGGCCGTGGTGGCGTGGTTGTCGGCTCGCCGGGCGGCTCAGCCGTTGGCCGAGGCCTTACGTCTCCAGCGCCACTTCGTGGCCGACGCCTCCCACGAGTTACGCACTCCCCTGACCGTTTTGTCGACTCGGGTGCAGTTGCTTCAACACCGTTTGAATCGGGGCGAAAATGTCCAGCCGATCGTGGCCCAATTACGCGACGACGCCGCCCGCATG
The DNA here is from genome assembly GCA_031262845.1 of Propionibacteriaceae bacterium. Classification (GTDB taxonomy): domain Bacteria; phylum Actinomycetota; class Actinomycetes; order Propionibacteriales; family Propionibacteriaceae; genus WQYJ01. The sequence goes on from JAISGZ010000122.1 coordinate 3,135, forward strand.
ACCGATGTCCTCAATGACTTGTTACTGACGGTTGAGGACTCCGGACGGCCGTCGATCACCCCGGTCCAACCAACCGTGGCTGAGGCTGTCGCCTCGCTTCAACCGAGTGCCGACGCGGCCCAGGTTCAGGTCCAGGTCACTAGCTTGGCCCAACCGACGGTGACGATCCCACCGCGTTCCTTGGCCCGGGCGATCGTGGCCTTGGTTGA
>JAISGZ010000124.1 GCA_031262845.1 Propionibacteriaceae bacterium
CGTAAACCACTGTTGTCGGCGGTAGCGTCGCCGTTGGTTGGAGAAAGCCGCTATTCTCGTAACCTACGGTACCGTCAACTTAAGGACCCGAGCCTATGACCGTGACGCTCACGCCGCCCACTTCGACCGCCCCGCCAACTGACCTCAACGCCACCAAGCCACGCCTGCGCGGCTGGCTGCACGCCCTCGCCACACCACTCTTCCTGGCCTGCGGCATCGTCTTCTTAGTCCTGGCCGATGGCGCCGCCGCCAAGGCCGCCATGGCGGTGTATCTCGCCACCAACCTCTTACTGTTCGGCAACTCGGCGGTCTACCACATCGGCCCCTGGCCGGCCTCCGTGATCGCCGTCTTACGCCGCCTCGACCACGCCAACATCTTCCTGTTCATCGCCGGCACCTACACGCCTTTGGCGGTACTACTCCTGACGGGCCGATCCCGGGTCATACTGCTGTGTTTGATCTGGAGTTGCGCCGTCGCCGGCTGTACTTTTGCCGTCTTCTGGCTCAGCGCCCCGCGTTGGCTGTCCGTCACTTTGTACATCGTCATGGGCTGGGTCGCCGTCGGCTGGTTGCCGATTTTCTGGTTCACCGGCAGCCCGGCCATCGTCTGGCTGGTGTTGGCGGGCGGCCTGGCCTATTCCCTGGGGGCGCTGATCTACGCCCGCAAGTGGCCCAATCCCAGCCCCCGCTGGTTCGGGTTCCACGAAATCTTCCACACCTGCACGATTTTGGCCGCCGCCTGTCATTTGACGGCCATCGCGCTGGCGTTGTTCCAATAGACCGGCGTTGTTACTCGGGTCAGATCTGCCAGTTGTCGGTGCTATCGAGGGCTGGCGCGTCGGTCGCCAGTCCGTCTAATAGGTCGTCCTCGGGAATGGTCGTCTCGACCGTCGTGCTGACCAACTCGTAATCCTCGGTCGGCCAGCCCTTTTGTTCAATCGCCAGGGGGACGGCGAACCAATGACCGGCCGGATCAATCTGAGTGGCGTGGGCCCGCAGAGCCTCGTCCCGGATCGGGAAGTACTCGGCACAGGGCACGAAGGTCGTCAATCGGTCGACGATATCCGGGGCTTGCCACTGGCGCAGCCGCTCGGCGTAGGGCGAGGTCAAACCGGCTTCGTGCATCATGGCGTCGAGTTTGGCGAAACGGGCCCGGTGAAAACCCATGTAGTAGTAGACCTTCGGCACCGTCCAGGCCGGGCCGGCCTCCGGCTGGACAGCCTGATCAGCGGTCGGCGCCAACGCCGCCATCGTCACTCGGTGACACATGATGTGGTCGGGATGGGGATAGCCACCGCGCTCGTCGTAGGTGACGATGACGTGGGGACGGAATTGGCGCAGGATCGGCACCAAGCGGGCGGCGGCTTCGTCGACCGGGGTCGCCGCCAAGGTGCCGGGCGGGGTCGGCGGCCACGGTTCGCCTTGGAAAAAGCCAGAGTCTTCATAGCCCAACCAGGTTTGTTCGACGCCGAGAATGGCCCGGGCCCGCTCCATTTCCTGGCGCCGTAGCTCCGGTAACCGGGCCCGGTTGGCGGGCGTGTTGAGGGCCGGGTTGAGGATGTCTCCCCGCTCACCTCCGGTCATCGTCACGACCATGACCTGACAACCCTCGGCGACGTATTTGGCCATCGTCGCCGCCCCCTTACTCGACTCATCGTCAGGGTGGGCGTGGGTGAACAGCAGTCGCCAGGGCTGGCCCTCGGCATCAACACGTTGTGGCACGGACATAGCTGAACTGTATTCGACTCGCCTCGTCGTCAAGCCGCCCGCGGCCGGATAAGTCTTGCTAGGGTTAACCCAACGGTCGTGTGTTCGGACGCATTTTTCCCGACACCGGCCTTTCGGTTTATCGAATCTCAGTCGCTGGAGTCGGGAGGAACCCCATGAGTGAAGCGGTCGCCGTCGAGTGGTTGAGCCAGAGTAGCTACGACAAGCTGCGGCAGGAATACGAGTACTTGGTCGATGTCCGGATGGATGAATTAGCCAAGAAAATCGGGCTCGCCCGAGAAGAAGGCGACCTGTCGGAGAACGCCGGTTATCACGCCGCCCGGGAAGAACAGGCCCAAGTGGCGGCTCGGATTCGGGAGCTGAAGAGCAAACTCGATTCAGCTCAAGTCGGCGAAGCCGCGGTCAGCGATGTCGTGACGCCGGGGATGACCGTGACGGTGGCGTTTTTCGATGACCCGGATGACACCGACACTTTCCTGCTCGGTTCGCGCGAAATGATCGGTTTGGACGATTCGATCGACTTACCGATCTACTCGCCCCAATCACCGCTGGGAGCAGCCGTTCTGGGGAAAGCCAGCGGTGACCAGGTGACTTATCAAGCGCCGAACGGCAAGGATATTTCGGTCACGGTGCTGGAGTTCGCGCCCCATAACTAGTGGCCTGTCGCGCCTAAAACGTCGCATTCGCTGCCCCCGGTGGGGTCCCCAGCGGCGTTGTCGTCGTCGCCGGTAGGTCCACGCAACTACTCTTCGGGCTGGGCGTTGTCGGTCACCCGGATCGTGGCCTGGCCGATGATCACGCCAACGTCGATCTGAGCCTGACCGGAACCGATGACCAGTTCGGTTTCCGAATGTTCGAGGCTGGTGTCCCAGCTGACCCGTCCGGTCCCCCGGCTGTGGGCTTGGATCGTGGCTTCGGAATCGGGCGCCACCAGCAAGGTCAACTGGCCCGATTCGACCCGCAAACGGGTCTGGCCGTCCCAGAAACGACCACCGACCGTGACCTGGCCGACTTGAAGGACGAGGTCGTCCAGGTGACTGACCTCGGTCAACGTCGCCACTCCGGCGGTTAACCGGACCTGACCCAAGCGGGGCACCCCGGTCGTCGTGACCGAACCGCCGGTAATCTCCAGATCAACTTCCAACTCGGGGTTGACGTGGACTGACAGCTCTTGTCCCAGACCCAAGCCGCGGATGTCGTCGAGTCCCCGGATCGAACGAATGAAACCAATCGCCGAACTGACCGTCGACAATTGTTCGGCTTCGCCGGAAATCTCCAGTGAGTCGGCCCGCCGCCGAGTCTGATGAATGTCTTCCGCCATGGCCGTTTTGACCGACGGATCGGCCACGATTTTGACCCGGCGACCGGTGGCTTTGACGATCACCCGTTCGATGGCTTTGGCCTTACCGGGTCGAGCCCGAGTTTGTGAGGGCGGTTCCCAAGCCGATCGCGGCGGCGGCTCGGCTGAGCTGTCGGCCGGCGCCGACCACTCGCCGGAAGCCTCACCGGCCGATGGTGAAGCGGTCGTTTCGGCGTCGCTGTCCCGGATTCGGCGTTCGGCTTCGGCTGAGTCAATCCGGCCCGCCGCCAGGTCGGCCAAGATGAGGCTGATGTCGCTCACGCGGGGTCCTCCTCCACATCAATCAGTCCACGGCGCCGTCGGTTTCGAAACCTGACCGGGCCATGGCAACCATTCGAAGACCACTGTAGGGGACGGCGATCCTCCCGTGACCGAGACCAGATTCATGTTGCCCGTTTCAGGTCTGCGGTCGAACCTCAGGAACGAGGTCCCCCGAACGAACTGGACGCTGTTGATTCGTTCCAGTGCCCTGTCGCGCCGAGAATTTCAATGGCTCGTCACCCGGGTCGTACTGTAGGGCGCATGACTGACGGTCCGTCTCAGCCGCCGACCGGCTTCGCTTCGCCGTTGCCGCGGACGGTGTGGATCATGGCCGTCGTCGGCTTTCTCATCGCCGTCGGCTTCGGCGTCATGTCACCGGTTTTGCCGGTCTACGTCCGCCTCTTCGGAGTGTCGAGTTTTCTCGTCGGGCTGGTCGTCAGCGCTTTCGCCATCGTCCGGCTGATGACCAACCCGGCGGCCAGTTGGCTGTTGCGTTTCCTGGGACCGAAGCAGGTGGTTATCATCGGCGACCTGTTGATCGCCGCCACCACCTTTCTCATGGGCGTATCGGACTCGTATTGGTCGATTTTGCTTTGGCGGGGCTTGTCGGGCATCGGTTCGGCCTTACACGGCGTCGGTTCGTTGGCCTTGATCTTCGCCGTCACGCCACCGCCGCTGCGGGGTCGGGCCAACGCCCTCAGTGGTGGCGGTTACGTCGTGGGCGGGATGGCGGGACCGGCCATCGGCGGTTTGGTGGCCCAGATTTCCTATCAAGCGCCGTTCTTTTTCTACGCCGCCGCCTTATTCGCCGCCGCGATCACGGTCTGGCTGGCGGTGCCAGCCTCCGAACGGTCAGCCGCCACGACCGGGACCGCCGGCCAGACGCTGCGCCAATTGGGCCGTGACCGCCGTTTCCGGGCTGCTATGGCGGTCAACTTCGCGAATTCGTGGCAGTCCTTCGGTGTCCGCTCGCTGCTCGTCCCCCTCTTCGTGGTCGAGACCCTCCGGCACAGTCCCAGCGCTACCGGCTGGGCTTTTACGGCCGCCGCCATCGTCCAATTCATCTGTCTCCAACCAGCCGGCTGGGCCTCCGATCGCCTGGGCCGCAAACCGACCCTGTTGACTGGCCTGTTGATCATGACCGCCGTCAGTAGTGTGTTGGCGCTCAGTCCCAACTACGCCGTGCTGGTTACCCTGCTCTGTCTGTATTCGGTCGGTGCCGCGACCACCGGCTCCGGCGCCCAAGCCCTCCTGGCGGACGCCTTGCCACCCGGCGCCCGGTCTGGTTTGGCGTTGTATCAAATGGCTGGTGACAGCGGCCTCATCCTCGGTCCGCTGATCGCCGGCGCCTTACTCGACACCGTCTCGCTTTACGCCGCTTGGTCGCTGGGAGCCGTCTTCTTACTGGTCGCGGCCGTAGCCGTGGGGCTGATGAAACCGGTCAGCCCGGTTCCGGCAGAGCCCGCACAGCGTCTCAGCCCAGAGGACGCAGATTCAGCCGAATAGCCGGCCGAATGCCCACCAAACTACTAGTGATGACCGTGTCATTCAGGCTCGGCGAACCGTCGAGCCCGACCACCGGCACCTGACACAGCTGCCAACTCGGCGGGCGCAACCACCACGACGCCGGCTGGTCGCCGGCCCAGGTTTGTTGGGCCCGAGGCGGAGCCAGCCGTGGCCGCTGCGCCGCCAGCGAACCGAGATTACGGGCGGCCCGGCCCCGGAGAAACCATTCAGCCGCCCCTTGAGCAACCCAGCCCCGGCCAGCGTCAGGTAAGACCGCCCGCTGATTGAGATACTCCCCCATACTCAACAGTGAAACCCGCTGCCCATCCAACATATCGTCGGCGGCCGAATTCAAAATGACAAATGGGCCATCGTCGTTTTGCCGCAAAGGCAAGAGACGAGACCACAATTCGGGCCCCAATAAATCAGCAAATTCAGCGCTGTTCAACAAGCGACACAGTGACGACGCCGGCCAGTTCACATTGGCCAATTCCCAGTGATATTGGCTAAACCCGATCACTGATTCGGTGATCAAAATGGCGCTGGTTTGGCGGCTGTCGTGCGACAACACGATCCAGCGGTAAGGGCCCAGCTGAACGACCGAACCGGGCGCCTGGTCACCGGCGGCGATGGCGCGGCAGACCTGGTCCATACTGGCCGCATCGAAAACCCCACCGGTCGAGACAAACCACTCGTGCTGGAAACCGGTATCGGCCGGCGCCCAAAACGACGGCGCTGCCGGTGTCGCCGGACTGGCCGGCGAGGTTCCCGAAAGAGCGGTCGCCGACACACCGGTCCGTTCCAGGTAACGTGCTAAAGCGACCTCGGTCATAGCCTCATCGCGGGCGATTTGACTGGCGTGATAACGCAGCCAGACCGCCGCTTTGAGAAAATCGGTCGGCTCATCCTGATAGAAAAGCGAATGCAGCAAGCGACGTTGATGGCTCCCGGCCCGCCTCAGCTGCCGCCATTCCTCGGGATACAGCACCTGGATCAAACTGATGACGATCATGACACGGGGGTCGTATGACGATTCGTCAACCGCCAGTTCAAACTCGTCGGCCATCAGGAAGTCGTTGACGGCCACCGTATTGATCAGCCGGAAGACCTGGCCGACGGTGGCATTCTGCTCGAACAGAACATCGACCACCAGGCCGTGGCTGATCGGTTCGGCGCCCGACAACGGATTCGGCGAGAGTGGTGAAATCGGATTGGCGCCCGATTCCCGATACAAACCGGCCCCGGTTTGATGGGAAACCTCGGCTGGACCGGTAGCAGCAGTCAGCTCGTCTCCGATCAGGCCGGTCGCCAGCGCATCCATAAACTGAGTTGGTTGACCACTGGCCACGGCCGCCCGGACGATCGGCCGGAGATTGACGCGGGCGACTGCCTCGTCAACCAATTGGGTGTATTCCTGGACTGACATCAGCGGCAAATAGAACGAGTACGGCGTCAACTGCTCAAGCGCCGCCAAACCGGCCGGTAGATCACCATTCTCAGACGCGCCGGCCTGAGTTCGAGCGACCGTTTCACCGACCGTCACGACAAAAGCGCACTGTGGTTGATTGAGCGAGGTCCGAACTCGTTCCAAGAAATTCGCCACGAACGACTCGTCGCAGCGATCAAGGTCATCAATCAGAAACACCAAGGTCGAGAGTCGAGCGGTCGGCTCCCAGGGGTCGTTGACCAGCAACTCGGCTTGGCTCTCGACTTCAGCCGCCGCGTCGCGCTGCCACGGCCAATTGCCCTGAGCTTCGCTTGTTTGATCGGCCGGCGTCAACAACTGGGCCGTCACCAGCTCATGAATAATTGAGTCAAAAATCCGGTGCAACTTGGTCTGTTGACTTTGGACCGCGAAACGGGCTTCGATGACCTGATCGACCTGATTGGCGAAAGAAGACGCTGTTGAACGGTCCAAACTGACGTTGAGCCCGGCCACCGAATCACCGCTTGACAACGGCTCATCCGCCATCGCCAGGAGCACTGCCTTCAATAACTTGTTGAGCCGGTTTTTCCAGGCTTTCAAACCCGCGTGTCCGAGCCAGCCTTGAGCTCGCAACTGGGCTTCAACCCGATCGCGGGCCGTTTCCAACAAAGCCACGATCGGGTTGACGTCGTGTCGGTGTTCCCAGAGATTGAACGGCACGGTCACGAACTCGACCGGAGGCGCCGCCGGACTGGCAGCGGTCGACGACACCGCCTCGGCCTTCTGATCAAGCGGCGGCACGAAGGCCGCCGGGAGCGGCTCCAGATAAGCCTGAAGCTGTCTCAGCAGTGCTGACCGGCCGGAGCCGGATTGACCATAAATTGCCACCACCAGCGGGGCCGGAGTGGTTTTAATCAGCGAACCGATAGCCAAAATCAACCGCGACCGGTCGACCTGATTATCGTGGGCTAAATTATCCAGTACTCCGGCGGGAGCCACTAGTGTCGGCGGCATTGATCATCCTTTAATTACAAACACAGATTAAGCCGCCGGGAGGACTTTTTCCGGAGCGGGCGGATACGTTCCCTCAATGAGGAAAATATTGGCCCGGAAAATGGCGGATACAAGCAACTTATCATGTCAAAACTGGGCTTGACAACGGTTAACGTAGTCACAGATTGATAACGAATGACTCTGCCACCATGGTGGCTTAACTGTCCCTAAACACCAGCTGGTGTTCACCAGCACGACCGCCGCCCGAGCCTTTGACTTCAGTTCCTCGACTGGCCGGGAACCAAGGTGGCATTACGGGGCCTCGTCGACCACCAAGGCTGGAGGTGACTGACGTTGAGCCCGGAAACGTTTGACGATCACGACGACCCCGACGATGACCCCGATCAGGGCGAGACCGACGACAACGGCCAGACCGGGTGAACGGCGCGCCAAGGCCGCCAGCCCGGCGAAAACCGCCAGGCCGCCAGCGGCGTACAAACAACCCCAAAGAATCCACCCGGGGAAAGCCGCCAGGGTGTAGCGTCCCCACCGCCAACCGATCAGACCGGCGGTGATATGCACAGCAGTATGGAAACCGACGGTCAGGAAGCTGAGCGGAATGATCGGCCAGCCCCAGCGATCCAACCACCGGGTGGCCCGGGCCGACGCCTCCTGGGACAGTTTGGTGGCCCAAGCCAATCGGATGGCCCCGGCTCGCACTCCGCGACCAAGGGCATAGGTCAGCTCTGACCGGACAGCCGCCACCAGTGTGAGAAACACCGCCGCCACGATAAAAGGTTGGTTGAGAATCCAATCGACCACGACGAACAGTCTAAAGAGCCAGCAGCAAAACTCCAGCACCATCACGACCGGCTGATCAGGCTTAAGCTAACCGCGTGGCAGCTCTCAATGAATTAGTGGCACCGGATTGGGCGGCCGCCCTGGCGCCGGTTGAACCGGTCATCCACCGGCTGGGCGATTGGCTGCGGGCCGAGTTGGCGGCCGGACGGAGCTACCTGCCGGCCGGACCGAATATTTTGCGGGCCTTCACCCGGCCGCTGGCCGATGTCCGGGTCTTAATCGTCGGCCAAGATCCCTACCCGACGCCGGGTCACCCGGTCGGACTGTCCTTCTCGGTCGCTCCG
>JAISGZ010000108.1 GCA_031262845.1 Propionibacteriaceae bacterium
GTCATCCCATCCCAGGTCAGTACGGCCTCGCGGGTGTCGCGTCGGATCGAGATCAAGGTGCCGCTGGCGTCGGCGGCGATGGATACGGTGACCGAGTCACGGATGGCCATCGCCATGGCCCGGGAAGGCGGGATCGGTATCCTCCACCGCAACCTGTCGATCGAGGATCAGGCCCAGATGGTCGATCAGGTCAAACGCTCGGAAGCTGGGATGGTCAACAATCCGTACACCATCACGGCCGATCGGACGATTGGCGAAGTCGACGCCATGGCTGGCCAATACCGGATTTCTGGTGTGCCCGTGGTCGATGACCAGGGTCATTTGATCGGCATCGTGACGAACCGTGACATGCGCTTTGAAGATGATCCCCGGCGACTGGTCGGCGATGTCATGACCAAGACGCCTTTATACACTGGCTATCCCGGCATTCCGGCTGATGAGGCGCTGGCGCTGATGGCGGAACATAAGATCGAGAAGCTGCCGCTGGTCGACGCCGACGGCAAACTGACCGGTTTGTTCACTCTCAAGGACTTCGTCAAGGCCGATAAATATCCGCTGGCTTCGAAAGATGCCAATGGCCGGTTGCGGGTGGGGGCGGCTGTCGGTTTCTTCGGTGACGGCTGGGAACGGGCCATGGCGCTGGTCGAGGCTGGGGTTGACCTCATCATCGTCGACACCGCCCACGGCCACTCGCAAGCCGTCATGGACATGATCCGGCGGCTCAAAGCCGAGCCGCGCGCCCGTGACGTCGATATCGTCGGTGGCAACGTCGCCACCTATCGTGGCGCCAAAGCCTTGGTCGAGGCCGGTGCCGACGGAGTCAAGGTCGGGGTCGGTCCGGGGTCGATCTGTACCACTCGGGTCGTGGCCGGGGTCGGCGTACCTCAGATCACGGCGATCTACGCCGCCGCCCAAGCCTGTCGGCCGGCCGGCGTGCCGGTCATCGGCGACGGTGGCTTGCAGTATTCCGGTGATATCGCCAAGGCCATCGTGGCCGGCGCCGATTGTGTCATGTTGGGGTCGCTCCTGGCCGGTTGCGAGGAAAGCCCGGGCGAGTTGGTCTTCATCAATGGCAAACAGTTCAAGAGCTACCGCGGGATGGGCTCGCTCGGCGCGATGGCGTTGCGGGGCCGCCAGGCGTCGTATTCCAAGGACCGTTATTTCCAAGCCGATGTCTCGGCCGATGACAAGCTGGTGCCGGAAGGGATCGAGGGCCAGGTGGCTTATCGGGGGCCGCTGTCGGCGGTCGCCTACCAGTTGGTCGGTGGCTTGCGGCAAGCCATGTTCTATACCGGAGCCAATACGATCGACCAGCTGCAAACCCAGGGTAAATTCGTTCGTATTACCGCTGCCGGGCTACGCGAGTCCCATCCGCACGACATCGAGATGACGGTCGAAGCGCCGAACTATTCAGGCCTCTGATCGGATCAGCTCCCAGGTCGGCTGACGGGGTACGAGGGTTAGCCACGGCTAGCCGGGAGAGTCTTCGACGCCCGGTTAGGTCGAGTTCGCGGTGGCCTCGCCGGTGGCTGCCACGGCTGGGCGGGAGCAGTCCACTAGGCTGCTGATCATGGACCGACAACAGGCTTTAGCCGCCATTCAAGCCCGTCACGCTGTCCGACAGTTCACCGATCAGCCGCTGGAACCAGGCGTTCGACAAGCCCTGATGGAGGCGGTGGCGGCCGAAAATGAGGCCGGCGGGTTGCATCTTCAAGTGCTGTTCGACGAACCGGCGGCGTTCGGTGGGATGAGGGCTCATTACGGGCGTTTCCGCGGTGTCCGGCACTACTTGGCTCTGATCGGACGGAAAGCTCCGGACCTGGCCCAGCGCTGTGGTTTTCACGGCCAACAGGTGGTGCTGCTGGCCCAGCATTTGGGGCTCAATAGTTGCTGGGTGGCGTTGAACTTCAGCCGTTCCCAGAGCCGGGCCGAGGTCGGCCCCAAAGAACGTTTTGTTGTCGCGGTGGCGCTCGGCTACGGTGTCACGCCCGGACGGTCGCACAAGGTCCGGGCGCTGACCGAATTGGGGGAGGTGGCCGACGGTGGACCCTGGCCGCCGTGGTTTGAAGCCGGGGTGGCGGCGGCTCAATTGGCGCCCTCCGGACTCAACCAGCAGAGGTTTCATTTCCGGTTGGAGGGGGAGGCCGTAACCGGTTCGGCTGGTTGGTCGAGTTACGCCGAAGTTGACCTCGGCATCGCCCGCCGCCACTTTCAGATCGGGGCTGGACCCGGCCCTTGGCATTGGGCCTAGGCGCGACAAAGCACTGGTTGTTGATGACGACGTCCTACGCCACGATCGCTGGGCCTGGTCAGGCCCGGGTTGAGATCAAGAAGTCGCAGTTCTTGGGCTGGGTGGAGCCGGTTGAATCCGAGGCGGCGGCCAGTGCCGTGATCGCCCGCCGCCGCAAAGCCCACTTCGACGCCCGGCATCATGTGACGGCCATGATCATCGGCGACGAGGCTCAGATTCAGCGCTCGAACGATGACGGTGAACCGGCCGGTTCGGGTGGGGCCCCGGTCTTGGCGGTCCTCCGTCACGCCGGGCTGACCGACCTGGTGGCCGTAGTCACACGCTATTTCGGCGGCACTTTGCTCGGTGTCGGCGGCTTGATTCGGGCTTACGGCGCGGCTGTGACCCAAGCTCTGGCCGACACCACGGTGATCCGCTACCAAGCCGGTCAGCGTTTGACAGTGTCGCTGCCTCACGCCCGGGCCGGTGACTTCGAACATCTCTTGCGCCAGTGGCTGACCGGGCAACCGGCTCAGCTGGAGGCCGTTAACTACGCCAGCGAGGCCGAGTTCACGCTCCAGGTGGCAGACGCCGCGCTGGCGGATTGGGAACGTTTCCTGCGGCCGTGGCTGACCCGTGGTCTGACCCGGGGTTCGGCCGAGCCGACTCGGTTGGCCCTCTGACGGTGTCTTCGAGATCGGAGATGACCGGCCCGAACTGCTTGTGGCTTCGGTAGATGACGACTGTCAGAGCGGCCTGGTGAAATAGCTACCGTGATTGCGAACCGTCTCAGCTACCGGGTGATCCGGCCGGCCCCGCTGGCTGAAGTGTCGCCAACGCCGGCCCAGCGCCGGGTGATTGATCATGAGACCGGACCTCTGCTCGTGATCGGTGGCCCAGGAACCGGTAAGACTTGGGCCTTACAAGCCGCCGTGGCCGACCGTTTGACTCGGTCCGACACCGAATCGGTGCTAGTGCTGACGGATACGACGGCCGCCAGTCGGCGCTGGCGGGCCGATCTGGCCCAGCGGGCGCCGGGAGCGGCAGGCCGGACCAGCGTCGTTTCCTGGGCCGGTTTGGGGCGAGTCTTGGTCGAGCGAGAGGAGCCGCCGCTGCGGCTCTTGAGTGCTGCCGAGCAGGCGCAACGGGTGCGGGAGCTGGTTTTTGGTCAGGCGGTTTCGGCTTGGCCGACGCAGTGGCTGGCGGCTTGCCGAACGGAGCGGTTCGCGACCGAAATTGATCAGGCCTTGGCCGCCTTGGACCGGGCGGGGGTGGGTCCGGCGGCGCTGGCTGCGGCGGCGGAGCGGCAAGATCGGGCTGACTGGGCCAGTTTGGCTCGCTTGGCCCGGGAATTGAGGGCAATCGAGGCGCTGTCGGCCAGCGTCAGCTACGACCATTTGTGGGACGCGGCCGCGGCGGCCGTGACCGAGCCGTTGGCGACGACCATCGTGATTGACCATTACGAGGCCATCGAGCCGGGGCAGTTGCGGCTGTTGCGTCAACTGATGACAACTGTGCCGACACTGATCGTGGCCGGTGATCCGCGTCAAGCGGTCAATGGTTGGCGGGGTGCCTTGACCCGTTCGACACTGGATTTCCCTCATTGGTGGCAGTCCTTGACTGGTCAGGCGGCCGAGGTGGTCGAATTGACGGAACAGTTCCGTTGTCCGCCGCCGCTGCAGCGGCTGTTGGCGCGCCTGGCTAGCCGGATTCCACTGCCTCGGCCGTGGCCGCGACTGGCGTCTGACCAGGTGGTTGAGGTTTCCTCGGAGGCGCGGTCGGATGAGGTGGTGGTTTTGGCTGCGGCGGCCGCTGAAACGGCGGCGGTTGATGAGAGTGGCCAAGTCGACGACCTGACGGCGGCTGAGCTGGGCGCGTCAGAGTCGCCGGTCATCACGGCCGTGACCTGTGTCAGCCCCGAAGCTGAGGCCGAGTGGTTGACGGAACAACTCCGGCAAGCCCATCAACGGGGGTTGGAATGGTCCGAGATGGCGGTGATCGTGCGGGCCGGCCGCGTGATCGACCCGTTGGCGGCGGTTTTGACGCGGGGCGGTGTCCCCGTCAACGCGGTCTGGTCGGACCTGCCGCTGGCCGCCGAACCGGTCGTGGCGGCCTTGTTGGCTGGGCTGAGCTGGGTGGCGGGTGACGAGTCAGCGGCGCTGGTTGGAACGCCGCTGGCCGGTATGACTGACCCCACGGATGCGACCGGGCAGAACCTGGTGAACCGGGTTCGGACGATGATCGAGGCTGGTCAACCCGTAGTTGAGGCGCTGTGGGCGCTGTGGGCGGACTCCGGCTGGCCTGACCAGTTGGCTGAGGCCTGGGCGGCTGGTCCGGCTTCTCGGTTGGCGGCCGACCGAGCCTTGGACGCGGTCACCGCCCTCGTCGAATTGGCTCATCGCCGGACGGGTCTAAAGGGTCGCGCCGGTTTAGCCGCCTTTGTCCGGGAGGTGACGGATCAGACCGTGCCGGTCGGCGCTCCGGCTCAGGCAGCGGAACGGCCTGGGGTGGCGTTAGTGACGGCGCACCGAGCCAAAGGGCGACAGTGGCCGCTGGTGGCGATGGCGGCCGTCCAAGAGGGTTTGTGGCCTCGGCTAGTGCAGCCGACCGGCTTGGTCGACGTCGATGAGGTGACTGCTGATGGCCACGGGGCGGCGCCCAGTTGGCGCGAACAACTGGCTTCGGAGCGGCGGCTGTTCTATCTCGCCTGTAGCCGGGCCAGCCAGCGGCTGTTGATTTCGGCCGCCGATCAGGCCGGAACCGGCGAGTCGACGGCGTCACGCTTCTTCGATGACCTCGGGTTGCCGGTTCGGGCCGCAGACCGGCCGGGGCCAACCTTGACCAGTTGGCTCGGTTTGGTCGGTCTGCTGCGCCGCACGGCGGTTGATCCTGTGGCTCATCCAGCCTTGCGGCAGGCGGCTTGCCAGCAACTGGCCGAAATCGCGAACCTGACCGATCAAGCCGGTCGCCCAGTGGTGCCGGCCGCCGATCCGGCGCATTGGTGGGGGCTGTCTGGTGGGTTATCAGATCATTCGGCCGAGTTTCACAACAACAAAGTGGAGGTGACGTCGCAAGCCAGGCGAGCGTTAGCGGGTCAGGTGCCGATCAACCGTGCCGACACGGCTACCGAACCTGTCATCACGCTCTCCGGCAGCCAAGTCGAGGCGCTGTTGACCTGTCCCCGTCAGTGGTTCTTAGCCCGCCGCGGGCGAGCCGAACGCGGTCCCTCAGTCGGGGCGACCGTCGGGCGGCTGGTCCATCACTTGGTGCAACTGTGGCACGCCGGCACGATCGACCAGGTGGCCGCCCATGTGGCGCTTGATCAGGCTTGGGCTGACATCGACTTTCCCTCGCCCTGGCAGGCCGCCGCCGAACAGGAACAGGCTCACCTGGCGCTCGATCGTTTCGCTCACTGGCAAGAGTCTCGGCCTCGGGCGGTGATCGCGGCCGAGGTGCCGTTCGACACGGTCGTGACGGCTGGCCGTTGGACGATTCGCCTGATCGGCCGGGTTGACCGAGTCGACCAGGACGCCGCCGGCGACTGGCGAATCGCCGATTTCAAAACCGGCAAGGTCGCGCCCAGTGCGCGCGAGGCGGCCGTCCATCGTCAGCTGGGGGTGTACCAGGTGGCGAGTCAACACGGCGCGCTGTCCTTTCCGGTGAGGGCGACGGCTCCAGTGACCAGGACTGCGAAGACCACTGCCGCTGACGCGGCGACCCCGACGGCTGCTCTTTCTCTGGCCGCTGACTCGGCGACCCCGGCGGCGATGGCCACGACCACAGCGATGACTCCGACGGCGATGACCACGGCCGCCGGAGTGGTGGCGGCCGAGTTGGTCTTCCTCCGTTTGGCCGGCTCAACGACTAACCCAGAGACGCCGAAAGTCCTTGTCCAACCGAGCCTGTCGGTCCAGCCACAACGGGAACAGCCGGCGACATATCCCGGTCTCAGCCCAGCTGGTCTGGAGATGGTCGGCGACCCAGCGGCTTATCCGACCTGGGTTCATCGTGATCTGGCGGCGGCCGCCCAAACCTTGGAGGAAGGGCGTTTTCCGGCTGTCGCCGGCCCAGCCTGCCGTTGGTGTCAGTTCGGCTCCAGTTGTCCGGCCAGCCGTCCCGACGAGGTGGTCGTATGAGCCCGCTGACACCAGCCGTCGATATTTCGGCCTTGCTGGGAATCACGTTGTCGGATGAACAACTGGCGGCGGTGACGGCGCCCCTGTCATCAGCCCTGGTCGAGGCGGCCGCCGGTTCGGGTAAGACCACGGTGATGGCGGCCCGCGTGGTCTATCTGGTCGCAACCGGCCAGGTGCGACCGGATCAGGTGCTGGGGTTGACCTTTACCCGCAAAGCCGCCGCTGAGTTGGGTCGCCGGATTCGAACCGCCCTGACGGCCAGCGGCCTGGCCCCGGATTCATTCGACCCGGCCGCGGACTCCCGCCCGCCTGAGGCCGGCGAACCCGTGATCGCGACCTACGACGCCTTTGCGGCTGACCTGGTGGCGACCTACGGGCCGTGGCAAGGCCAGGACCCGGTGACCGGTCTACTCGATGACGCCAGCCGTTTCCAACTGGCGGCGGCCACGGTCAATGCCGCGGTTGGCCCCTTGGCCGCCATCAGCCGTTGGTCGCCGGCCACGCTAACCCAGAACCTGCTTGAACTGAACGACGCTAGCCGGGCCAACCTGGTCTCGGCGGCCGCCATCCGGGACCAGTCTCGGCGCTGGCTCGAAGCCTTGGACCAGGCCCCCGGCTATCGTGGCCGGCCCTACCGCGATGTTGTCAGGGCCCAGGAGACAGTCCAGGAGCGGCTCGAGCTACTGGCCTTGTGCCAGGCCTATCAGAGTCGGAAAGAGGCGGCCGGCTGGGTTGAATTCGCCGATCAGATGGCCCAGGCGATTGCCCTGGTCGAGGCCACGCCCGCGGTCCGGGCCGACTTGGGGCGACGTTTCGCCGTGGTTTTGTTGGATGAATATCAAGACACTTCACCGGCCCAAGGCCGGTTGTTGAAACAAGCCTTTGGCCCCCAGGGCGATGATCGGGGTTTACCCGTTATGGCGGTCGGGGATCCGCGCCAGGCGATTTATGGCTGGCGCGGTGCCTCGGCCACCAACTTGGCTGACTTCCAGCGTGATTTTTGCCCAACCGAGACGGCGGCTTACCGGTTGAGTGTCAACCGGCGGTCCGATCAAGCGATTATCGAGGCGGCCAACGAATTGGCGGGCTCACTGGCGGTTAACACCACTACCGGGTTGACGATCCGGGCTGCCGACGAGGCGACCCCGGGCCTGGTCGAAACGGCCGGTTTTGAATCCTGGCCCGACGAGGTGGCGGCGATCGCCGATCGGATCGGACAACTCCATCAAGAGGGGACCGACTGGCGCCAGATCGCGCTCTTGACCCGGCGAAATGCCGACTTGGGGCCACTGTGGCGGGCTCTGGTTGAGCGCGACGTGCCGGTTGAGATCGTCGGTTTGGGCGGATTGCTCAGCGTGCCGGAAATCAGTGATCTGGTGGCTTGGCTGCGGCTGATCGATCAGCCGGATGACAATCCTCATCTGGTTCAGATCTTGACTAGCCCCGGCTGGGGGCTGGGTCAGGCAGAACTGGCCCAACTGGGCCGTCGGGCGGTGGAACTGGCCCGGGCGAAGGACGAGAGAGCGGCTGTTACCGGTGTCAGTGGGGCAGCGGTTGAAGTGGCGGCCGTTAACGTCGGTGAGTTCGCAACTAAATCAGTCGGGTCTGACGTCAGCTCCAGTGGGCAGATCGGGCGGTCAGGTACCCCGGCCGGAACAGCAAGGGTTGGGAACGGCCAGCCGACAGCCGCTTCGACACCCATCGACCTGCGTGACGGAACGGCCGACGTCAGTTTGGCGTCAGCGGTGTTGGATCCGGGAACCAGCTGGGCGCCG
>JAISGZ010000127.1 GCA_031262845.1 Propionibacteriaceae bacterium
GACCCCATCAAAGTCAGCGCCCTCATCGCCGCCCTGGCCCGCAACACCGCCACCACCGTGACGAATGCCACCCTCATCCGTGACATGTCCGATGTCGATTCCATCCGCATCGACCCGAGAACCGTGGCCGATTATCTCGACACTCTCCGACGACTCTTCGTCCTCAACGAAATTCCCCCCTGGGCTCCCGCTTTACGCTCCCCAGTCCGCTTCCGGCAAGCCCCCAAACGGATGTTGACCGACCCGTCACTGGCCACCGCCGCTCTCGGCGCCACGGCCGCCA
Source organism: Propionibacteriaceae bacterium (assembly GCA_031262845.1). Taxonomy (GTDB): domain Bacteria; phylum Actinomycetota; class Actinomycetes; order Propionibacteriales; family Propionibacteriaceae; genus WQYJ01. The sequence continues at coordinate 284 of JAISGZ010000127.1, forward strand.
CCTTGGCCGCCGACCGCAAAACGCTCGGACTTTTCGTCGAGTCTTTAGTGCTGCGTGACCTACGCATATTCGCTGACGCCAACCAGGCCCGCCTCTTCCACTACCGAGATAACGCCGGACTCGAAGCCGACGCCATCATCACCTGGCCCGACGGCCGCTGGGGGGCTTTCGAAATCAAACTCGGCGAAGGCCAAATCGACACCGCCGCCAGCAACCTCATCCGGTTACGCGACAAAATCGTCGCCGGAGGTGACCGACCACCCACCGTCCTGGCCACCATCATCGCCACCGGCGGCTTCTCCCACCAACGCCCCGACGGCACGCTCGTCCTCCCGTTCGACCGCCTGGCTCCTTAGAACGGTCTTGCCGGATCGCACAGTTCCGTCTTTCCTGGAACTGGACTACTTGCAAAGCAAGGAGTCCAGTGCGTGTTTTGCAACCCTTCCACGTGGCCATCAGCAACTAGCAGCGACGCAAAATCAGTCGAGTTACCGACTTATTTAGTCAGATCGACTTCGCTGACGGCTACGACCACAAAGATCGGCGCATCACACAAAGCCGAACCTGACACCCACCAGGCGGCACACAATCACCGGATTGGGGCGCAACGGCGTCCGTACTCATACCTAGCTCGTCACCTCACCGTGAGTTGCTTATCACCACGCGACAAGGCCATTACACCAACCTCAACCACCCAGCAAAGCAACTTTTCTGACCGGCGTCGTTACATGACTGAAACACTCGTGCAACGGCAAGGCAACGCCAGCCTCTAGAGTGTCCTTTGTCCCGTGCCGGTAGTTCGCAGCACTTGGCCGGACAGGGCCTGAGCAGCGCAGCAGCGCTGTCTGAATCGTTCTTCCCGGAGGGAAAATATGTTCACAAGTGGCGACGAATTCCTGGCTTATGCCAAGAAGGAAGGCGTCCAGCAAGTCGATGTTCGTTTCTGCGACTTACCTGGCGTTATGCAGCACTTCACGGTTCCGATTGAGTCGTTCGGACCGGAAGTTTTCACCGATGGCTTGGCCTTCGACGGCTCGTCGATCCGAGGCTTCCAGGAGATTCACGAGTCGGACATGGCGCTGTTGCCCGATGTCACGACGTCGTTCGTGGACCCGTTCCGGACCTCCAAGACGCTCGTCCTCAACTTCTTCGTCCACGACCCGCTGACGCTGGAGCCGTACAGCCGAGACCCGCGCAACATCGCCCGCAAGGCCGAGGCCTACCTCAAGTCGAGTGGTATTGGCGACACCGCTTTCTTCGCCCCCGAAGCCGAGTTCTACGTTTTCGACTCGGTTCGTTTCGAAACCAAGCAGTCGGCTAGCTACTACTTCGTCGACTCCGAGGAAGCGGCCTGGAACACTGGCGCCGCCAGCGAACCCGACGGCTCGCCGAACCGGGGCTACAAGATCAAGTACAAGGGTGGTTATTTCCCGGTTACGCCGGTCGATCACTTCGCCGACCTGCGTGATGTCATGGTCGCCAACCTCCACCAGGTTGGGTTGTTGGTCGAGCGGGCTCACCACGAAGTCGGCACGGCTGGCCAGGCGGAAATCAACTACCGCTTCAACTCGTTGATGGCGGCCGCTGACGATGTCATGAAGTTCAAGTACGTGATCAAGAACACGGCTTGGGAGGCTGGCAAGACGGCCACCTTCCTGCCGAAGCCGATCTTCGGTGACAACGGTTCCGGGATGCACGTCCACCAGTCGTTGTGGGAGAACGGCAAGCCGCTGTTCTACGACGAAGCCGGTTACGGCGGCCTGTCCGATATGGCCCGCTGGTACATCGGCGGCCTGTTGGCTCACGCCCCGTCGCTGTTGGCCTTCACCAACCCGACGACGAACTCCTACCACCGGCTCGTGCCCGGCTTCGAGGCCCCGGTCAACCTGGTCTACTCGTCGCGTAACCGCTCGGCCTGTATCCGGATTCCGATCACCGGCTCGAACCCGAAGGCCAAGCGCGTCGAGTTCCGTTGCCCCGACCCGAGTTCGAACCCGTATCTGGCTTTCGCCGCCTGCCTGTTGGCCGGCCTCGACGGAATCCAGAACAAGATCGAGCCGCCGGCTCCGATCGACAAGGACCTGTACGAATTGCCGCCGGAGGAACACGCCGACGTCAAGCAGGTGCCACCGTCGCTCGAAGCGGTCCTCGACGCGCTCGAAGCCGACAACGACTATCTCCAGGCTGGCGGTGTCTTCACGGCCGACCTGATCGAGACCTGGATCGCGATGAAGCGGGAAGACATCAATGCCTTGCGGCAGCGTCCCCACCCGCACGAGTTCGAGATGTACTTCGACATCTGAGATTCACGCACAGCCGAAGGGCGTCACCTGACCGAGGTGGCGCCCTTCGGCGTTGGTGATGTCTTTAGCGTTGGTGGCGCCCTTCGGTGCTGATGTTGGTGAAGCGGCACCCTAAATGTGATTGGGCTTGGTGTTGCTCATCAATCTGGCTTTTAACCCACCATATGGGCACAATATGTGATTTGTATTCATCATTTGATGTCATTTGACTATGAGCTAGAATCGTTTGAACACGGATCGGAGGAACGATGAGCACCACCACATTGACCGTGCGGATGGACGCCGAACTTAAGCAGCAATTCACCACCGTCGTCGAAAGTCTGGGCCTGGACGCCCCGACCGTCGTCCGGATGTTGGCCGTTCAAACCGTGCGCCAGCAGCGTGTCCCCCTGAGTTTGTCGGCCAATCTGGAGGTCAACTCGTCGGAGAACGAAACCCTGGATTTTCTCGATTCGGTCCGATCCGACTGGGGTGAGTGGTGACAATCGCCCGAGGCGACATCGTGACGGCAGCAGCCGCTCCTTACTCTGCCAAACCACGCCCGGTCTTGGTCATTCAGAACTCGGCCGTCGCGACCGGCGAATCGGTCGTCATCATCCCGTTCACTTCCCAAGCCAATCCAGCCGTTGAAACTCGGGTTGAGGTCCAGCCCACGACCGCCAACGGCCTCAATCGGCAATGCTGGTTGGAGGTCGACAAGGTGTCAGCGATTCGCTCATCCAGTATCGGTGAATCGGTCGGGGTCATCGAGCCCCAGTTGCTGACCGAAGTAGAGGTTCAACTGGCCCTGTTACTTGGTTTGCCGATGCCCTCGGAGTGATCCCCGATTCCGACTACAGTGACCTCCATGCCCACTACTGACCCACTCATGACTGGCGCGACGCCGGCCGACCGACCTCCGATCGTGGCCCTGATCGGCCTCGGGGCATTAGGTGCGGCCCATGTCGCCACCATGATCAACCACGATCCAGCCACGGTGGTGCGGGTGATCGCTGGCGGCGAGCGTGGTGAGCGGCTGCGGCAGCAGGGTATGACGGCGAACGACCGGACCTACGATCTGACCGTCGTCGCTCCCGGTGAGGACAGCCAACCGCCGGCTGACCTCGTCTTATTGGCGGTCAAGGCTTACGACTTGGAACCGGCAATCGCGGATATCGCGGGCCAGGTGGGACCAGACACGGTCATTGTCAGCTTGCTTAACGGTGTGGCGTCGGAGCGGGCGGTCCAGGAGGCTTATCCGGATAATTTCGTGCCTCTGGCTTACAGCATCCTGTCCAACGCCGGCCGTGACGACACCGGTTTCCGGTTCTACGCGGTCGGCCAAATCCATCTCGGCGAGCCGACTAACGATCCGCCGTCAGCCCGTG
>JAISGZ010000138.1 GCA_031262845.1 Propionibacteriaceae bacterium
CCCAGCCAGTCCTTCCCAGCTGGTCAAGCGGAACAAGTCAATCAGTCCGTACCTTCGGGACAGCCTTTCCCCGTCAATCAGACGGAACAACCCGGTCAATCCTTCCCAGTTGATCAGCCAGGTCAGCCGGTTACCTCGGATCAGCCGACTCAGCCAGGTCAGCCTTGGTCTACGGTTCAACCGGGTGTTCCCGTTCCGCCAGCTCAGTTTGTGGCTGGTCAGCCCAATCAGTCTGTCCCTCCGGGTCAGCCGAATCCAGTCGATCAATCGGGTCAGCCGATTTCTCCAGGCCAACCAACACCTATCGGTCAACCAACTCCAACTGGTCAACCCTGGTCACCGGGCCAACCGGTGGGTTCGGTTCCACCCGGTCAGCCCCTTCCACCTAATCAATCTGTTCCACCAGACCAGCCGGGCGCTCAAGTTCCACCAGGTCAGTCGATTCCTCCGGGGCAGCCTGGTCAACCAGGCCAGCCCCTCCCACCGTGGCATCCTGGCTCGACACCACCACCGGAGCCGAAGACGAAATACATCCCCTTATCAATTTTCAGCCGGGTGCTGGGCTTTGTGGTGGCTTTTCTTCTGCTTGTTGGCGGCGGTTTCTGGATCGCTGATCGGGTCGGGAAAGACGAGCCGACGTCGACGGCGGATATCGAACACCGGCCTCAGAATGCGCCTCAAACCAAGATCACGCCGGATTTCACGTTGGACATCGCCAGTCCTCTTTACCCGATGTATACCGACGATGTTGTTGGCGTGGCGATTTCCGATGAACTCGACATAGTCACGTCGTACTTCGTCAATGCCGTCACCCGCCAGGAAATCTGGCATCGGACGGGTCTGGCTCGCAGTGTTGATGATCAGTACGTCGTTTTTGTTCCGGACAATGACGCCACCTCGGTGGCGGTCGTCGAAACCCGGACCGGAACCGTGGTGGCGGAGAGTTTCGATCATCCCCAGGCCTGGCTGATGGGCTTTGGCCAAGGGATGGTGGCAATTGAAGACCACTTAGGGGGCTACGTCTACCGACTAACCGACTTGTCAACGCCGGTTTGGACCTATGAAGCCAGCAACTGGTGCGAACAGTGGGTTTGGGCAATAAGTCCGTGGGTACTGACTGACGCCGGTTACCGCGATATCGCCACCGGGGAACCAACTTTTGGTGCTTGCACGCCCGACAACCCCTTCACCATCTCGCCCAACCAAGACGACCGCAGCGCTGACTGGCTGGCTTTCCAACAAACCTGGGGAGCGGTCACGCAGGTCGGAACTAAAACCAGCGCCACTGAGGCCTCGGTCGTGCGCTGGGATCCGGCAACTGACACCGCTCTGTGGTCCGAGCCGGTAGTCGCGAACTTGATTGAACCAGAAAACATCATGGTGGCAGGGGATCAACTGCTGTGGCTGACCCCAGACGGGGCTGAACTGCGATCGCTTGACGATGGCTCGTTGACGACCACGATCCCGGTGAACGAGGCTGGCCTGTTCTCCCAAGCCGTGCATTTTCACGAGGTCGGCAAGCACTGGGTGGTGTCTTTGGAGGTGGAGTCTGGCGAAGAATTGCCGTACGAGGTCTTTCTGATCGACCAGTCGACCGGTGAGGTGGCTCAACAGCTGCAGTCGTACGACGTCGAGGTGTCGGATTCCCAGGCCTTCTCCGTCGTCTGGTCTGACTCCGAAACCCGGACCCAGTTGGAGGCCTGGGACGCCAACCAGAAACCACCGGTCAAAGACTGGTCGGTGAACGAGCCCTACGGCTACTTGGCCCGCAGCGGCCAAGACCTGATCTACGTGGTTTCTTACACCGATGGCACGGTCGGGGTGATCTTCTTGAGTCGCTAGATCAGCCCTCACGGCGCCAGTCAGTGGCCACGAGTAGGCTGGCCAAACAACTGATCAGGCGTTGTGGCTGTCTACTGGCCGGTTGATGGTCAACTCAGCAATCACTCAAACCAGTCGACGAAGACTGAAGGAGAAAAAATGTACGGAGCCATCATGCACGCCCCGCGGGACATCCGGTACCAGGAGCGGGATGAGCCTCAGATCATCGAGCCGACCGATGCCATCATCCGGCTGAGCGCGACCTGTATTTGTGGGTCGGATCTGTGGCCGTACCGCGGTTTTGACAATGTTCATGACCTGGCCATGGGCCACGAATACGTCGGGGTCGTTGAGGAAGTCGGCTCGGCGGTCAGCACGGTTAAGCCGGGACAATTCGTCATCGGCTCGTTCTTTACCTCGGACAATACCTGTGAAATTTGCCGTGATGGCTACCAGTCGCACTGTGTCAAGCGGGTCATGATGGGCACGATTGGCACCCAAGCCGAGCGGGCCCGCGTGCCCTTGGCCGATGGCTCCTTGGTGGCGACGCCGGAAATGCCGCCGACGGACTTGGTGCCGTCATTGCTAGCCGCTTCCGATGTCTTGGGGACCGGCTGGTACGGCGCTGTCGCGGCCGCCGCCGGACCCGGCAAAACGGTCGTCGTGGTCGGTGACGGGGCAGTCGGCCTGTCTGCCGTCTTGGCGGCTCAACAACTGGGCGCTGAACGCATCATCGCTATGTCCCGCCACGAGCCCCGGCAACAACTGGCACTGGCTTTCGGGGCGACTGACATCGTGACCGAGCGCGGCGCCGACGGCGTGGCCGCGATCAAGCGCATGACCGGTGGTCTGGGCGCTCACAGCGTGGTCGAAGCGGTTGGGACTCAGGAGTCGATGATGCAGGCCATCCGGTCGGCCCGGGCCGGTGGTCACGTCGGTTTCGTCGGCGTCTCCCACGGGGTCAGCATCAGCGGCACTGAACTCTTTGGTGCCGGGATTCACCTTGAAGGCGGACCAGCGCCGGTGCGGCGGTTCTTGCCCGACTTGGTCGACCGGATTTGGCGGCGGGCCATCAATCCCGGACAGGTTTTCGATCTGACCTTGCCACTGGCTGAGGTTGCCGAGGGTTACCGGGCGATGGACGAACGTCGGGCGATCAAGGTCCTGCTGCAGCCGTAATCATCAGGATTATCGGTGGGGTGGAACCGGTCCGAGGTCCACGGTCCGTTCACTTTCAGTGACTGGAGAGTTCCTGCAGTCGGCACGAACCTCTTTGGGGGAGAAGAACGCTGAAAACCCCACGACTAGGATTTCAGGTTGGTGTTTAGCCGTCCGGAACCTCGGGACGTCGTCCAACCAGACTGTTCGTTTAACCCCATATAAGGGGAGTGCGAAAAGGTCAGGGAGTGACACCACACAGTCCGGCATCCCGTTTAGTGAGCCCGGTCAACCGCCTGACGGCGTGGCAGCGGACGAGCGAGCGGCCCGGCCCGGTACTGTCACGGCTATGGCGACCCGCACCGCTTCCCCAGCGCGGTCTCGCTCCCGGAACACCAGCCCCAAGAAGACTGGTTCGGGTTCGACGACGCGCGCTTCGGGAACCAAGAAGACATCGACGACCACGTCGTCACGAGCCCGGTCAACCTCCCGATCGGGCTCGTCAGGCTCGGGTTCGTCGGGCGGGGTCGGCCATATTCTGGCGAGTTTGTGGCGGGCCCTGGCTCGGGGACTGGGACGGCTGATCCGGGGACTCGGCGACGGTGCCCGTGACATCGCCCCCGAAGTTCGGCGTGACGGTGTCGGCCTGTTCCTCGTGGCACTGGCGATCATCCTGGCCGCGGTCTGTTATTTCCCTGTCACCGGTGCCCTCGTCAACCATCTCGAAAGCGGTCTGACCTGGCTGCTCGGTCTCGGCGCCTACGCCCTACCACCACTATTCCTGATCGCCGCCTGGCGACTGTTTCGGCGGCCCGGCAACGGCGCCTGGGGACGTTTGGCGCTCGGTTGGGGGGCACTCTGGCTCGGCGTTTTGGGGCTGATCCACGCCATCCGGGGACTCCCGCCGATGACCGACGGGACGGCCTGGCGCCAAGCCGGTGGCCTGGTCGGTTACCTCTCCAGCTCACTGCTGTCACAACTGTTGACGATCTGGGTGGCGGTACCGGTACTCCTGATCGTCTGTTGCTTCGGTCTGCTGGTCCTATTGGACCGGCCGATCCGTGAGGTCGTGGCCGACGCGGCCGGACTGGTCGAACGCTTGGCCGCCCGCCGCCAGACCACGGCCGAAGCCGCCGACTACGGCGTTGACCAGGCCTATGACACACCTCTGGTCGAAGCCAATGAGGTCACTGAAGATGACGAACTGGCTGAACTGGAGGCCGCGACGGCAGCTGACGCAGATGAAGCTGACGCCGATGACGAGAGCCACCTGATCCGGCCACGGGTGAAGCGGGGGCGGGCCAACCGGCCGCTCATGACCTCGCCGATTTCACCCGTCCCATCGCTGACGACCGAAGATTTATCGGACCTGGTCGAAGCCGAGGACCGGTCCGACGCGGCCAACCTGATCGAACCGGAGCCGCTGGCCGCCGCTCCGGCCGACGGCCAAACCTACGTCCAGCCGGATTTGGCGATTCTCAAACCCGGCAGTGTGCCGAAAGCCCGGACCCAAGGTTCCGACGCCATCGTCGGCTCGCTGACCGGCGTCTTCGACCAGTTCGCGATTGATGCCCAAGTCACGGGCTATACCCGGGGGCCGACCGTGACCCGCTACGAGGTCGAACTGGGACCAGCCGTCAAGGTCGAAAAGGTGACCCAGCTGTCGCGCAACATCGCCTACGCCGTGGCCTCGCCGGACGTCCGGATTCTGTCGCCGATCCCTGGTAAGTCGGCCATCGGCATCGAAATTCCCAACCGGGACAAGGAAGTCGTCTCGCTCGGCGACGTTCTCAGGTCACCGACCGCCCAACGTGACCGTCACCCGCTGACCGTCGGCTTGGGCAAAGACGTCGAAGGTGGTTTCCTCATGGCCAATCTGGCCAAGATGCCCCACCTGCTGGTGGCCGGCGCCACCGGTTCCGGCAAGTCGAGTTTTATCAACTCGATGATCACGTCGATCTTGGTCCGGGCCACACCCGACGAGGTCCGTCTCATGCTGGTCGATCCCAAGCGGGTCGAACTCAACCACTACGAAGGTATTCCTCACCTCATCACCCCGATCATCACCAACCCGAAGAAAGCCGCCACCGCCCTTGAGTGGGTCGTCAAAGAGATGGACATGCGCTATGACGACCTGGCCAGCTTCGGCTTCCGCCACGTCGACGACTTCAACAAGGCCGTCCGGGCCGGCGCCGTCCAGCCCTTACCGGGTTCCCAACGGGTGATCACGCCCTATCCGTATCTGGTCATCGTGGTCGACGAATTGTCGGATCTCATGATGGTGGCCCCCCGTGATGTCGAAGATTCGATTGTCCGGATCACCCAGCTGGCCCGGGCAGCCGGGATTCACCTGGTGCTGGCGACCCAGCGGCCCTCGACCGATGTCGTGACCGGTTTGATCAAAGCCAATATCCCGAGCCGGCTGAGCTTCGCCACCAGCTCGATGACTGACTCGCGGGTCATCCTCGATCAGCCGGGTGCGGAGAAGCTGGTCGGTCAAGGTGACGGTCTGTTCCTGCCCATGGGAGTGTCGAAACCGGTCCGGGTCCAAGGCGCCTGGGTGACCGAACAAGAGGTTCGCCAGATCGTGTCCCAGTCCTGTGCCCAACGGGCGGCCGAATACCGGGACGATGTCACGACCGCCAATACCGCCACCGCCAAGATCGCCGAAGACATCGGTGACGATCTCGATCTGGTGATCGAAGCCGCTCGGCTGGTCGTCAACCTGCAACTCGGCTCAACCTCGATGTTGCAGCGTAAATTGCGGGTTGGCTTCGCCAAAGCCGGTCGCCTGATGGACATTCTGGAGACCCGCCGGGTGGTCGGACCGTCGGAGGGTTCGAAACCGCGCGAAGTCTTGATGAAGCCCGACGAACTCGACGACTTCTTGGTCACGTTGACGGGTTAGGCCCGGTGTCACTGAGCCTCAGTCAGGTGAGGACAGGTGTGTTTGATTAGGCTGCCCACGCTGACTGATCGCCACGGTCGGGCTCATCGGCCCTTTTGGCCCAACTGGGTACTAGGCGTCGGACGACTTCGGAGAGGTGGCGGATTCCGGTGGAATAACGCCATTGGCAACGGCGATCAAACCGAGCGCCCCGGCCTGGGTCAGGGTCTGGGACCAGTTGATGAGAGCTTGGTCGAGGCTGTCGATGGACTCTTCGCTGGCCGGGACCACGGCCACGATTTGAGCTGGCCCGGAAATCATCCACACCGGGGTGTCCGAGGTCGAGCGGGCCAGGGCCAGGAGGTCAGGTGTCGACTGCTGATCGATCGTCAAATCCAGCCGCCGGGCCGCCATGATCGGGTGAGCGACGGCCGGTTCGGGTAAGGAAATGCCGGCTAGCTGCTGATACTGCGACCAGGTGATCGGACTGATGGTGAAAGTTGATGGCGATTCCGTCTGGCTCATCTGCGCTCCTGCGGCTCAAGAAAAATCAAGCTGACGGTCGTGAACCCGGTTCGTTGCCGGAAAGCCTGACAGATTGGCGGTTGAGCGTCCAGATGAAATGCGCTGGCGAACCCAGTGCCACCCGTGACCGCTGTCAGGTCGCCCTCTGAGCCTGGCCAGTTGTCAGATTGATGGAGCCCATCTAAGCAGATCGCTTGACAAGAGATTTTGCCGGGTCGTGGGGCTGAGGGCGAAGACCAGCCGTCCAGGACTGCCCACTAGGCCCTGGGGCCGAAGTATTTCCGTCGCCGGTCCGGCGTTCGCTGTCCCTGGACCGCGCCGACACGCCTTAAGCTGTCACCGATGACGAACCAACGCTTACACCTGGTGGGCCTGGGCTGCGCGCGTAACGACGTTGACAGCGAGGAACTGGCGGCTCGCTTCGATCAGGCTGGGTTCGACCTCGTCGACCGGCCTGATCAAGCGGAGGTCATCGTCGTCAACACCTGTGGTTTCATCGCCGCCGCCAAACAGGATTCGATCGATCAAATCCTGGCCGCGGCCGACTGGAAACAGTCCGGACCGGCCCAGGCCGTTATCGCCACCGGCTGTCTGGCCGAGCGTTACGGCGCCGAGCTGGCGGCCGCCCTGCCGGAAGCTGACGCCGTGGTCGGTTTTGACGGTTACGCCGACATCGCCGCCACCGTGACCGCGGTCCTCGAAGGCCGACCGGCGCCGTCCCACCAACCCCGTGATCGGCGCTTGCTGCCGCTGATCGCCCCGTCACCGTCCGCCCACACTGGTTCAACTACGTCCCCGGCCGGACCGGGAACTGTGGCCGCCGCCTCGAAGTCAGCCACCGCCAACACCACCGTGACCGTTGACTCGGCCGCGACACCGCTGGCCACCGCGACCCTTGCCCCTGAACCCACCCGGTCACCACTGCGTCGCCGCTTGGAAACCGGACCCAGCGCGGCCCTGAAAATCGCCTCCGGCTGTGACCGCCGCTGTGCCTTCTGCGCCATTCCCCAATTCCGCGGCCGCTTCCAGTCTCGGCCGGCCGATGACATCGTGGCCGAAGCCCGCTGGCTGGCTGAGCAAGGCGTGCGGGAACTCGTCCTGGTGTCGGAGAACAGCACGGCCTACGGCAAAGACCTCGGCACCCAACCGACCGGCGAGCGGTCAGCCGCCCTGACCAGCCTATTGAGCCGGCTCAGCCAAGTCGACGGCATCGATTGGCTGCGCTTGCTCTACCTCCAACCGGCCGAACTGACCCCAGCCCTGATCGCAGCCGTGGCGACGACACCGAAGGTCGTGCCCTATATCGACCTGCCGGTTCAGCACGCCTCGCCGCGGCTGCTGCGCCGGATGCGCCGGTTCGGCGGTGGCGACCGCTTTTTGACCCTGCTCGACCAAATTCGCCAGGCCCGGCCCGAGATGGCGATCCGGACCAATGTCATCGTC
>JAISGZ010000187.1 GCA_031262845.1 Propionibacteriaceae bacterium
ACCACACCGCACCCATCGACAGGAAGACCGGGTCCCGGACCAAGGCCTCTTCCGGCGCCCCGGCCTGAGCCGACTCGATGACCCGGGCGTAACTGAGGATGGCCAGCGTAAAAGGCGCGATCGACAAGGCCGCCCAGGGCAGACCGAACCAGGTCGAAGTCGGATCGAAGGCGTCGAAAGCCCACAGTGAATAGGAGATCACGACCAAGGTGGCGGCGATGACCCAGGTCGCGCGCAGGAAACCAGGCGTGTACGAGGTCAACGACCGCCGGGTACCGGCTTCGGCCCCGACTGTGACGATCTCGGAATAACGTTTGCCGGCGACGATGAACAACGACCCGAAACCGGCTACCAACAAGAACCACTGGCTGAGCGGAATCCCGCAGGCCACACCACCGGCGATGGCTCGCAGTAAGAACCCGGCCGTGATCAGCGCCAAGTCGATAATCGGCTGGTTTTTCAGGCCGAAGGAATAGCCCAGTTGAAAAATCACGTAGATCACGAGCACGGTCAGCAGTGGCCAGCCGATCCAGAGCGCCAGCCCAAAACCGGCCACCGTCACGATCCCCAGGACGACGAGGGCGGCCGGTCGGCTCAGTTCCCCGGCCGCGATCGGCCGGAACCGTTTCCGGGGATGGTTCCGGTCGGCTTCGGCGTCACGCAGATCGTTGATGACGTAGATCGCGGCGCTGATGAGCGTAAAAGCGATGGTCGCGGCCAGCGCCGGGCCGGCCACCGACCACTCGAAGAGCCGGCCGGCGGCAATCGGCGCCGCCAGCACCAAGAGATTTTTCGGCCACTGCGGGGGCCGCAAGACCCGGATCACGGCCGGTAAGCGATGGGACGGCGGCGTCGGCAACTCAACCGCCGTCGGCGACGTGGTTCCTCCCACCCTGTCACCCAGTCCTTTCCCGGCTTTCCCCGGTTGATTCGATTGCTGTCGGCTTCCCCGTTGTCCGGTCGCCGCTGGCGCCAGTCCCGGGCGGTCACATCCGTGTCGGTCCGCGGACCCGGCCCGGCGCGGTCGCCCGCTGCCCTACCGTCTCGCCGCTGCCGGTGACAACACCGACTGCTGTGCCCCTGAGGGTATCGTGAACCCGTGCGACGACGGTGCGGTTACGGCTGGTTGATGTCTCTCGGCCTGGTCAGCCTGGTGGGTTTGGCTGGCTGTGGTGCTGCCGAGCCCCCCGATACGATCTCCTTCAGCCCCGGCCAGGCGACCTCGGGCCTGGTCGGTGATTGCCTGCCCGACCTCGGTTTCTCGGTTGGTCCGAGCGCCGCTTTGTGCCTGCCGGTCGGCATCGAATTGACCGACCAGTACGAATCCGACGCCACCGTGATCTTGATCGGCCGACCTGACGACGCCACCGCCGTGCGTGACTTCTTGGCCACCGCTCTCCCCGCCGAAGGCTGGGAGGTGACGGCCGAATCAGATGAGGCGCTGATCTTCACGGCTGACCGCTGGACCGGGTCCTTCGTTATCTCGCCCGACTCGTGGGCCTTGACCGTCCGGGCCGAGTGAACTGACCCCGCCAGCGCTGTCAGCCCAGCCGCTAGTTAAGCTGACGCCGACTCAGTAGACAACCAATCAACCCTTTGAGTCAGCGCCAACTGACCGACAGCAACGGTTTTTCCTTGCGGTCAGCGATCAACGAACAGTAGTGGTCATCCATGGACACGCTCTACAACAATTTCATCGCCCACGGGGCTTGGCTGACCTTGCTCAAGGGCATGGGTACGACCGTGGCGGTAACGGTCGCAGCCCTGATCATCGGGACCTTGCTGGGGGCTGTCCTGTGCGCCCTGGCCCGATCCCGGTTCACTGTGCTCCGGGGCATCGCCAAAACCTATATTGTTCTAGTTCGGGGCACGCCGGTACTTCTGTTGTTGATGTTGTTCTATTACGTCATTCTCGCCCCACTGCGCACCGACGCCCTCTACGTGGCATTTATCGCTTTCGGTCTCAACGCCAGCGCCCACATTGGCGAATTGATGCGAACCGCCTTACAAGGGGTCAGTTCGGGCCAAGTTGAAGCCGCCCGATCTTTGGGCTTTTCCCGCTGGGGGGCTTTCCGGCTGGTGTCTTTCCCCCAGGCCGCCCGGATCGCTCGCCCGGTCTATGAAAATGCCATCGTCAATCTTCTCCAGTGGACCAGCGTGGTCGGTTATATCGCTTTGTCCGACCTGACGCGGGTCGTCAATAACATGAGTTCCCGCACCGGCCAGCCATTTCTGGCGCTGGCCGCCGGTATTGCCTTCTACCTCCTTTTGGCCGGTTTGGTTCACGTGATTTTTCAATTCTTTGACCGACCACAGACCCGCCGCCAGAACATCGCTCCACCCGCGCCAACTGACCTCGCTCCCAGGCCTGAAGTTGAATCGATAGCCAGCCCAAACCGCCCCAGTCCTGACAGTCCCACCATCGTCATCGACCATTTATCTCAACAATTTCACGGCCAACCAGTCTTAACCAATGTCAGCACAACCATCCAGCGCGGGGAAGTCATCACCGTCATCGGCCCTTCCGGGGCTGGTAAATCGACTTTTTTGCGGGCCTTGAACTGGCTCAATCCCCCGAGTTCCGGTCAAGTCATCTTCCTGGGCCAGGATTTATCCGACCGCCAGACCGACATCAACCTGGTCCGCCGGAAAATGGGCATGGTTTTCCAGGCCTTCAATCTCTTTTCCCACCTCACGGTGTTGGACAATTGCACGGTCGGCCCCCGCCGATTACTCAAACTGACGCCGGCCGCGGCCCGGCAGCGGGCCTGGAAAAACTTGGCCGCCGTCGGCCTGGCCGAAAAAGCTGGGGCCTGGCCCGACGAACTCTCCGGCGGCCAGCAGCAGCGGGTGGCGATCGCCCGCTGCCTGTGTATGGAACCCGAAATCATCTTGTTCGATGAGCCGACCAGCGCGCTCGATCCGACGATGATCGGTGAGGTCACCGCCGTCATCCGTCAATTGGCTCAAACTGGGCTGACCATGGTCATCGTCACGCACGAGATGGAATTCGCCCGCACCGTGGCGTCGCGCGTGTTCTATCTCGACGACCAGACGATCTACGAAGACGGCCCGCCCGAGCAGATTTTTGCGAACCCCCAGAAACCCAAAACCCAAAGTTTCATCAATCGCGTTCGGTCCTTCGAATACGACATCACGAGTCGTCAGTTCGACTTTATCGAGATGCAGAACAGCATCACCAATTTCTGCGTCAAACACGGTGTTGATGAGGCCAAGACTGACCGTATTCTGCTCTTGACCGAGGAACTCGTCCTCAACGTGCTGATTCCCCACATCGAACAAATTGACCTGACCGTCAGCTATTCTGAAAAAGACCAGTCTTACGAAATCGATGCCACTTACGGCGGCCCGGAATTCAACCCGCTGGCGGCGGCGCCGGAATCTGACAGTCCGCCGGATTTGTCCGTCCTGATCATCACGGGCTCGGCCGATGTCAGCCACCGTTACAGCGACCAGACCAACCAAATTCGCCTCGTCGTTCACTAGCCGAAGCTGCTGTCCGGTCTCAGCTAGCCGCACCAGTGAGGTCATCCAGCACCTTGCCACCAAGGGTTAAGCTGACCGGTCAGGCCCAGCCCATTTAGTAACAATTGTTTTGTCTAACCCCAGCCGCGGCCAGACTGCGGCCGCTAGTTAAGCTAAACCTGGTTGACCGAACAACATCAGGTTTACCCAACGACACGCTCTTGGTCAGTCCATCAGGCTGCCAGGACGATGTCACCATCGATCAATGAATTCTCTCTCCTGGATGTGATTATGACTCATCGCACTATTCGAATCCCCCGCTGGACGGCCCTAGCTGTTATACCACTGGCAGCATTAGCTTTAGCCAGTTGCTCAACCAGTTCCACTAACAGCAGCGAAAGCTCGTCCCCCTCATCGAACGCCATCACACCGAATTCTCAGACCATCAAGTCGGTCGCCGACCTCAATGGTTTAGTGGCTGCTTCGATCCCGACGGCCGTGGAATTAACACCGGATAGTTTCGAGCGAGCTTTCAAAGTCCGGCCGAGTGAAGTCCTGACTTTCCCGACCATGGCCGACAATCTGGCGGCGGTCAAGTCCGGCCGAGCTGATTTCACCGAAAATTTGATGGCCACGCTGGATTACTACACTTCGACCGATCCGACCCTGGCATCAATCGCATTTGATGAACAGCCATTCTCAGTCACGATGCTGGCTCGGGACACTGACTCCGATGTCTTGATCCGGGTCAATGACGCGATTACCCAACTGCAAAGCTCGGGACGGATCGACGAACTCGTCCAGACCTACATCACCGACGTCGACCCGACCACCATCGGTGATCTGCCAACCCCCTCACCCACGGTCACCGAGGGCCAGACCATCACGGTCGGTGTTTCCGGCGACAACCCACCGATCGACTACGTGTCGGCCGACGGTCAACCAGCCGGCTTCAACGTCGCCCTCATGACCGAGATCGCCAACTTGGCCGGCTGGCAGGTGGAATTTGAGGTCATCCCGTTCGAGTCGAAGTTCTCAGCTCTGACCTCGGACCGGGTCGATCTGTTCTTCTTCCACGGTGGTTTCCAGCAAGTTGACGGCACTGCGGCGACCGAGGCGTATCTGACAGATGTCCAGGGTGGCTTCCTGATTCGCAAGTAGTTCACAGTCGCTGCGGCGGTGGTCGACGGCCTTTCGGGGCTGCCGACCACCGCCGTTGTCGTCCCCCGCAATTGATCATCCGTCCACCACTGCCCGCTTCATCCGTCGCCGCTGAAACACGTCACCTCGGTTTCAGGTCCGGCATCACGATTCAAGCTTCCCCTGACAACCGGACCTCCGAGATTGAGACGTCAGCTGAGGCGGCGTCGCCACCGGTCAGTCTGGCCAGGCTTAATCGTTGGCAGCAGCGACCGCCACCGTCAATTGATTGGCCCCGTCCACGTGGCGGTACCAGACCTCATCCATCGTCTGTTTGACGACGAAAATGCCGAGACCACCGATCGGCCGTTCCTCGGGGCTGAGGCTGATATCCGGGTCGGCTCGCTCCAGTGGGTTGTAGGGCTGTCCCTGATCAATGAAGGTGACCGCCCAGCGGGGTGGCCCCGCCAGGTGGCGGCATTCGATCGTCAATTCAGCCGATCCGGCATAGTGGACGATGTTGGCGCAAATCTCATCGACCGCCAAGAGAATTTTCATGACCTGAGCTTGATCGGCCGCCGCCTCAGTCAGCGTCTGTTCGACGAAATCCATCGCCGCCGCCACGTGGTCGAGATCGGCCGGCCAGGTTTGACTGGCCAACAAGGTGGCGTCATCGTCGGCTGGCCCGGTCGTTGTTTCCTTCGCCCCTGACCTCGGCACTTCGGCACTGGCCGTGACTGAAGCCACCACCGCTGGGATGGCCGCTGCCTCACCGTCGTCAGTCCCAGCGTCCGTTGCCGGCACACCATTCCAGCGGTAGGCCAACACCGTGATGTCATCGAATTGTTCGGTCTGGCCGACAAAAGCCGCCACATCAGCTTGCAGCCCGCCGGTCAGATCGGCCATCGTCTGATCGGCCCGCTGGTTGAGGCTGGCCAGCAACCGGTCTTCGCCAAACAGGTGATTGGTCGCGTCGGTGGCTTCCGTAACCCCGTCGGTGTACATCACGACGGCCTCACCGGCATGGAACTGACCGGCCAGGGAGGTATAACGGGTGTCCTCGAAAGCGGCCAGCATCAGTTGGGGCTCAGTCCTGAGATAGGTGAACTGATCCAGCCGGCCGGCGTCGGGTTGGCGGTGGAGGATGAGCGGTGGGTTGTGGCCGGCGTTGGCGTAGAAAACCGCCCCGGTGCGGATATTGACGACGGTCACGAAAGCCGTCACAAACATACTGGTGGTGTTGTTTTCCGACAGTTGGCGGTTGACCTTGGTCAACGTCGCCGCCGGCTCTTGGCCCGGCTCGACACCGGCCTCATAAGCCGTTTGAAGATGGTTTTTGATCAGGGTCTTAGCAATCACCATGAAGAGGGCGGCCGGTACGCCTTTACCGGAAACGTCGGCCACGACCAGCGCCAGATGGTCATCGTCACACATGAAAAAGTCATAGAAATCGCCGCCGACTTCCTTGGCCGGCCGGGTGACGGCGTAGAGATCGAATTCCGTCCGGTTCGGGAAAGCCGGGAAAATCGACGGCAGCAGCGAGCTTTGAATTTCGGTCGCCGCACTGAGTTCGCCGACAATCCGGACCCGCTCTGTGGTCATCTTTTCGACCCGGCCGATGTAATAGCGGACGACGACGAAAACGATGATGAGAACCGCCAAAGCCCCGGCTGTCATGATGACGACGGTCCAGGCGATGGTCTGATTGATCTGGGCGAAAAGTTCGTCTTCCGGCACCAGCGAGGCCACCAACATCCGGTCGGAAACCGTCCGTGAGAAGGCCAAATAGGTCCTGTCTTGCCACTCGCCTTGGCCGTCGGCAACGGCCTGGGTAATCCACGGCAAGGCTCCCAGACTGCGGCCGACAAAACTGTCACCGGTCGCCGTATAAGCCAGCACAATGTTGGTGTCGAGACTGGCCAAAAGCGCGAAACTAGTCGCCGTCGGTTTAATTTTGTCGACGTCCACCGCCACCTCGCTGAGTGACCAATCGACCGTCGAAATACCGATCAGCGCCCCGTCGCGGTCGTACATACCGGCCCCCACCGTCGTCATCCAGGCCTCAGAACCGGTTTCGTCTTGATAGGGCGCGGTCCAGACCACCGCGGCCGGATTCTCGGCCAAGGCGGTCGTGATTTCGACGTACCACGACTGGGTCGGATAGTTGTAGTCGGCACTTTCAAAAGTCGGATCATTGACGACCTGATCGGGACCGGTTCGCAGGGCGTAATAACACTCCCGGCCACTCGGCCGGGCTGTGTGGTCGGGGGCGTACCAAATCCCGCCACCGACGCTGGCCGCTTCATCGCTGATGTTGTCAATCGTGGCCGCGACCGCGAATTCCGCCGTCGTCCCGGCTTGATCAAGCTGTTCTCCCATCAGGGCCAAAGTGTGCGCCCTTTTGGACAACGACGTGATCGTGCTGTTGAGTTCGGCCACCTGGGCGTCAACTTGGGACTGCACCCGGTCTCGTTCAAGTTGGCGGTAAGTGCCGGATGAGTGGAACGTCAGGCCGACCACCAAAGCTCCCAAAATCAGCACGATCACGAGCATGAGCAGGGCCACCCGAAAACTGACCGCCGAACTCGTACCCTGCCGCGTCGTCAAGGGCGAGTTATTGGCGGCGCTCCGGGACCGAGGTCGCCCGTGGCTCATGGAACAAAGTTCAAGGCCCGCTGGAGCCCCGTCATCGTGAAGACTTCCATGACCGCCGGTTGAACCCCCCGGATCGTCAGCCCACCGCGCTTAACGAAGAACTTGTGGGCGTTGAGAACGACCCGCAAACCGGCGCTGGAGATAAAGGAGGTGGCGCTGAAATCCAGCACCAAGGCGGTCACGGACTGGTCCGCCGCCGCTTGATCGACGACCGCTTCCAATTGCGGCGCGGTCGTCGTGTTGAGCCGACCGCTGACGGTCACCACCCGTGTCGATCCCTCATTGCTGATAGCAACATCCATTGACCCGACCCCGTTCTGATCTTGTCGAGTCAGTTTAAAAGGCCCCGTCCGGCTGGTTCCGGCCGGGTCCCCGCATCAATCAGCGGTTGACGACCGCCGGGACCACAGGGTTGGCCAGGGGACTGACAGATCGGCCAGCATCATGCGCAACAGCGGCAGCGACAGGCCGACGACATTGTGCGGGTCGCCTTCCAAGCGGGTGATGAACGGCCCACCGAGCCCGTCGATCGTGAAACCGCCGGCTACCCGGACCGGCTCACCGGTGGCGATGTAGGCGTCGATCTCGTCATCCGACAGGTCGGCGAAATGAACCGTTGTCTG
>JAISGZ010000020.1 GCA_031262845.1 Propionibacteriaceae bacterium
CGTCGGACAGGCCACCGTGACGTCGGCAGCGGCCAGCTTGGGGTCGCTGACCGCGAGTCGCGACAACGTCATCTGACCGGTGTTCGTGACCGCGAAGCTGTAATTGATCCGCTCGCCGACATCAGCCTTCTGATCGCTGTCGCTGTCGATCAACTCGGCCGTTTTAACCAGCGACACACCGGCTTGGGTATCGACCGGCAGCGTGACTCGGCTGTCGGGTGAGGTCGAAGTCTGACCATTGGCGCAAACCCCATAGGCGTAGGCCGTGTTGGCGACCTCGCCGGCGTCCATATCGGCCTGGGTCACGGGCGCCGTGGCCGTACAGACAAAGGATTGGCCCGGGGCCAAGGTCTGGTTGGGGCAGGTCACGGTCAGGCCGGCGGCCGCCAATTCGCGGTCGACGGCCGAAGCCTGGGTAAAGGTCACGGTGCCGGTATTGGCCACCGTGATGCTGTAGGCCACGGTTTCGCCGACATCGGCCAAGCCATCACCGTCGGCGTCATTGAGCTGACCTCGTTTGACAGCCGAGATGGCGGGCGTCATATCGGTCGGCTGGCGGTCGGTCGCCGGCGGTGAGATGACCGCCGTGGCGGTCGGATCGTAGGCCGAGGCGGTGGCGGTGTTGACGACCGTGCCGGTGTCCACGTCGGCTTGGGTGACGGTGTAGGTGGCCGTGCAGTTAACCGTCGCGCCGGGTGCGATCGCCCCGGCCGGGCAACTGACCGCACCCCCGGCGGCGCTCAACCGGCTGTCGTCGACGGCGGGGTTCGTCAACGACACCTGACCGGTGTTGGTCAGGGCAAAGCTATAGGTCATGGTTTCCCCGACGTCGGCCAGTTGATCGGCGTCAGCGTCGTTGAGGACACCGGTTTTCGCCAGCGTCAGACCGCTGGCGGTGTCGGTCGGGGTTGAAGTTTCCGAAGCCGGCGACACCGGTGGCGTCAGGTCGTTGGGCGGTGTGGCGGTGGCGGTGGCCGAGTTCGTGACGGCGCCGGCGTCGACATCTACTTGGGTGACGGTGTAGGTGGCCGTGCAGGTGACGCTGGCGCCGGGCGCCACCGTCCCGGCCGGACAGGTCGGCGTAACTTGGGCAGCCGTCAGCTTGGGGTCGGTGATGACGGGATCGGTCAAGGTCACCGCCCCGGTGTTCGTCACCCGGAAGCTGTAATCGATGGTCTCCCCGGCATCAGCCAATTGGTCCTTGTCTTGGTCATTCAAGGCCGCTGATTTCACGACCGTGATGGCCGCAGTCTGGTTGACCGGCGTCACAACGGTGCTGTCATTGGTCACCACCGGTCGGTTCTTCGGGTCATAAGCCGTACCGGTCGCGGTATTCGTGACGGTCCCGGCGTCGATGTCGGCTTGGGTGACGACGTAGACGGCGGAACAGACGGCCACCGTGCCCACACCACCACCGGTAGCGGTTCCACCACAGGACGGTGTCACCCCGGCGGCCTGCAAGGCCGGATCGTTCAAGACGAAACCGTGCAAACTGACCTGGCCGGTGTTGGCAGCCTCGAACTGATACGTGATCGTTTCACCGGCGTCGGCCACGCCGTTACCGTTGGTATCCGCCAGGTCGGCAGTTTTTGTCAGTTCCTGACTAGCGTTTTGAGCAGCCGGCACGGAGGTCGTCTGGTTCCCCGAAGTCGTGCTCGTACCGTCCGCCGCCGTGGCGGTCGCGTAGGCCAAGTTGTTGACCGAACCGGCGTCGACTTCGGCCTGCCGGACGACGTAGCCCCGACCGGCACAAGTCGTCGAGGCGCCGGGTTCGAGGGCCGTCGCGGCACAGCTGATGATGATGTTCTGCTCCGTCAGGTGGGCGTCCGAAATCGCCACCTGGGACAGCGACACGGTGCCGCTGTTGGTGACGGTGAAGGCGTAATCGACGGTTTCGCCGACATCGGCCAGGTCGTCGCCATCGCTGTCGTTGAGATGGGCGGTCTTGGTCAGGTTGAGCCCATGTTCGACGTTGACTTCGGTCACGGCCGTCCCGGTCGGTGAAGTCGGCGGTGTGACACCGACCGGTGGGGTGGCGTTGGCCGAAGCCGTATTGGTGATGACACCGGCGTTGAGGTCGGCTTGGGTCACGGTGTAGGTCGCCGTGCAGACGGTTTGGGCTTGTGGCGCCAGTGTCGTCTGAGGACAGGTGACGGGGGCGGCCTTGGGGTCGGTGACGGCGACGTTGACCAGGGTGACGGTGCCGGTGTTGGTCACGGTGATGGTGTAGTTGATGGTTTCGCCGACATCGGCCAGCTGGTTGTCGTTGCCGTCCTGGAGCGCCGAGACTTTTGTCAAGGCTAAGGCGGCCTGACGGTCGGTTGACACGATGGCTTGGTCAGTCGTCGTGTTGACCACGGTGTTAGCCGGTGTCAGGGCTGAGGCGTTGGCCTGGTTGAGGATCGAGCCGGTGTCGATGTCGTTCTGAGTCGGTGTGTAAGTCGCCGTACACTCCACCGACAGCTTCGGTCCCAGCGTCGTCGTCGGACAGCTGACCGCTGACACCCGGGAATCGTTGATCGTCAAACCGTGCAGCGTCTGGCTGCCGGTATTGGTGACGGTGAAGGTGTAGGTAATCGACTCGCCCATATCGGCCAAGTCGTCATCGTCGATATCGTCCAGGGTGGCTTCCTTGGCCAGTGTCAGGCCGGTCGTGGAATCGGTTGGCAAGGCCGTATCATCCGGCGTCGACACTGGTCTGGCCAGGCCGCTCGGTGGCGTCGCCGTGGCCGTGGCGCTATTCGTCACCGAACCGGCGTCGAGGTCGGCTTGGGTGACGGTATAGCTGGCCGTACAGGTAACCGAGGCGCCAGGCGCCAGGGCCCCGCTGGGACAGGTCACGGCCGCGAGCTTGGCGTCGGTCACGGTCGGCGCCGTCACCGTGACATTGCCGCTATTGGTGATCACGAAGCTGTAGGTCACCGACTCACCGAGATCGGCCTTCTGATCGCTGTCGGTGTCGCTCAAGCTGGCCGTCTTGTCGATCGTCAGGGCGGCGGTGCGGCCGGTCGCTACGACTGCGGTCGCCGGGTCGGAGCTGACGGTCTTGCCATCAGCGCCAGTGGCTGAGGCAGTGGCGGTGTTCGTGATCTGAGCGCCGGTATCGAGATCGGCTTGGGTGACGGTGTAGGTGGCCGTACAGGTGGCCGAGTTCCTGGGGGCGATCGGGGCACTGGGACAGGTCACCGTACCGGCTTTGGGATCGGTCACGGTCGGCGCCGTTACCGTCGCCGTGCCGCTGTTCGTGATCACGAAGCTGTAGCTGATGGTTTCGCCGACTTGGGCGTTCGCCAGTCCGTTGGTTTCGTTGAGGAGGGCTTGTTTAGTCAGGGTGATGCCATTACGACGGTCGACGGGCGTGGTCGTGGTGGCGGCCGGTGAGGTCACGGTCGAACCGGCACCGGTCCCCTGGGCGGTGGCCGTGTTGACGATCGACCCGGCGTCGATATCCGCTTGGGTGACGGCGTAGACGGCCGTACAGGTCATCGAGGCCGCGGCCGCCAACGTGGTCGCCGGACAAGTCACGGCGCCGACCTTGGGGTCGGTGATGCCCACGGTGGTCAAGTTGGCCGTCCCACTGTTGGTGATGACGAAGGAGTAACTGATCGTTTCGCCGACATCGGCCAGACGATCGGTGTCCTCGTCATTGAGGGTGTTGGTTTTGGTCAGTCCGATACTGGGTGTGGCCGTGATTGTGACGGGATAGTCCTCGACCTCACCGCCGGTTATCGTGTCGGTCGCCGAGGCGCCCGTGACCGTACCTGGCAGCACCCGGAAACGGGCGAAGGTAGCGCCGGCCTTGACCGTCGTCGGCACGGTCCAGCTCAAGGTTTGGGTACCGGTGGCCGTGAAGGAAACGGTCTTGCGTTCGTCGGTCCCGAAGCTGCCATCGCCGTTGAAGTCAATCCAACCCACCAGCGTGGCGGCCGCACCACTGGTGTTGGTCACACTGACGGGTAGGGAATAGGTCGTGTCGTGATCGGACAAGCTGATGGCCTGGCTGACGCCAGTTTCGTCGTCGGTCGTGTTGGCGTCATCACCACTGGCATCAGACGAGGTCAATCCGGCCGGTTCGGCGTCGACGGTGTTGCCCAACATGATCGGAGCGGTGTACGTGCTCTTGTAATTGACCAGCAGATGGCGGGCCACGCCATAACTCGCCGGGGCATCCCCGAAGTCGTTGACCAAGACCTGCGGCAAGGCGTAATCCTCCACCTCACCGGCCAAAGTCACTCCGGTCGGTGCCAAAATGGTGCCACTCGGGGCGGTCCTCAGGCGCATGAATGACTGCAGTTGGGATTTCGCATCATTCGGCACTGTCCAGGTCAGCGTCGTCGTCCCACTAGAGGGGCAAGCCACTTGAGCTGATTTCTCGGAGTCGTCAAAGACCCCGTTACCGTTGAAATCAATCCAGCCGGCGATCGTCCCGGCACCACTACAGGTCACGGGACCGGTCAGTTGTTGACCAGCCTGGGTGTCTTGCCGGGGCTGAATAACGGCTCCATCATCGCCACTGTCGGCCGAAGCGTCGGCGCTGTTCATCGGCGCCCCATCACTGGTCACCGTCGCGCCCAAGCGCATGGTCGGCTGGCCCAGCGTGGCCAAAGTCATATTGAAAACATCATTGTCGCCATTAACGAGATTGCCACCGTTGAACTCGCCTTGGTAGAGGGCGCCGGCCGTGCCATAGCTGGCGGGAGCGTCGGAATAGTCGACGCCCAACATGACCCCGATGGCCACGGCGCTGACATTGCCGGTGCCGGAATTGACGACGAATTTGCCGCGCTGAACGCCTTCCATATAGCCCAAAGCGATGGGACCGCCGTTGCCCGTACCCGGCTGACACTGTTCCGCCGAGGAATTGAGATCCAGCCGTTGATTCGTGGTATCGATGTGGGCAATGGTTGACGTCGTGCAGTTGGGGGCCCGGAAACGTTCGATCATGTGCCAGCTGGCTAGTCCGATATCAGCCGTCTCCGGTTGAGCCGCAATTCGTTCCACCTCGGCGGTCGTATGGTTATTCTGCTCGGCGTCAGCGATCACCAAACCTTTAATCGGCACATTCGCGCCGTCTAAATTCGCGGTACAGGTGACACTGAAAAACATCGAGCCCGGATTCCTCGGTCTGGTAGTTGTCGGTGTGCCATTAGAAATGCCGTAGACCAACTGATTACTCGTGCTGACCCCGCCGATGTTGTACAAATCGTCCAAGGCGTCACCCCACCAAGTACCTGACTTGTACGACCAAATGTTGCCGGCGTTGTCATCAGCGCTGACAGCGGTGATCGTGCAGCGGGTCGTGAGCGTCGAAGCCCCGACAGCCTGGCTGGTTTGTGAAACTGAACCGACACCGAGTTGAACATCGGCTTGACCGGTTCCAACGCCGGGTGTGGCTTGGCCCCACGGCATCCAGTTGATCAGGCCTTTGTACAAACCTGAACCACCAGTGGCGTACTGGGCTTGAGCCGGCGGGGCCAAAACCCACGGTGTAACACCAACGGCGCCGGCGACAAGAGCGGTTACAGCGGTCAGCGCCACTAAGCGGCGGCCGGATTTCCGAGCCATGTTTTCCTCGTTCCGAGTTCCCCCGGTCCGGGCGTGGCCGTGGGAATCATCATCAGTGCGGCTAATGAAGGAATGATCCAGCGGTTCTCGATCATTACAATTCGGTTACAGCAAGACGCACATTACAGCGGCGCCTGGTGGCTTCTGTCCTCAGGGCTGGGACAGTGTTGTCCAATGGTTTTGACTTCACTAATAAAACCGCTAGCCGTGATGAAAAACATCACTTCTTGGGCAGATCCGGTCAAAAATCTGACGGCGACAAGACGGTTTCCGTCAGATTGTTAGATGTGACTTGTTAGATGTGACCCCACGGTGGCAGCACGAGCAGCAGCCAAGTGATGATGGGGAACAGACCGGTGGTCGAGCCGCCACCGCCTCGATGAGCATTCGGACAGACAGCAAGAACCCAGAATCGAGCGAACAATAGCTACGAAATTTCCCGGTTTTCTCTTGCTAGTGTTCGTTCATGACCTACTGGACCACGCGGGAGGCCGCCCAAGCTTGGGGCGTGTCCGAACGTCGCGTACAAAAGCTCCTATCCGAGGGTCGCGTCAGCGGCGCTGTTCGCCAAGGTCGTCGCTGGGCCATTCCGGCCGGTGCGGAGCGGCCAAGTGATCAACGTTCCTACCGCAATCTCGACATCGCACCACAGTTCCGTGAACGTTTCGCGGCAATTGATGCGCTGAAAGCCGAACTCACTCGTCGGCGGCCGCTCAGCTCTGACGAGTTAGAACGAATCCGCCGTGAATTCACTGTCGAATACACCTATGACTCCAACGCCATTGAGGGCAGCACGCTGACACTTCGGGAAACTGCGCTCATCCTCGACGGTTTAACCATCGGCGAAAAACCACTGAAAGAGCACCTGGAGGCTATTGGCCACCGAGATGCCTATGAATTTGTTGAAACCCTGGCCGCCCGAGTTCCCCCTGAACCCATCACCAGCCGCATCATCCGCGACATTCATTTTCTCGTTCTGGCTGACCGGCCGGACAGTCGCGGGGATTTTCGTCATGTCCCCGTACGAATTCTTGGCACCGCCCACCGACCGCCTGAGCCCATCCGCGTGCCCGAGTTGATCGATGAACTACTCGAGGGTTTGGCCTCCAGTCGACATCACCCGATCGAAAAGGCCGCCCAATTTCATCTCCGCTTCGAGTCCATCCACCCGTTCATCGACGGCAACGGCCCAACCGGCCGCCTTTTGCACAACCTCAAGTTGCTCCAATCCAGTTATCTGCCCATCAATATCAAATACACCGACCGGCGCCGCTACTACGATTGTTTCCTCGCCTGGGACGAAACTCACGACCCGCAACCGATGATCGAACTTGTCAATGATTACGTCGAGCAACGGCTTCGCGAGTGGGTCAATCTGGGCTCTCTTGCCATCGTCAACAAACCAGTTTCTTCACCAGCCGCCGCTTAAGCCAGCAAGGGGCTTGTTCGTTCATGACCTACTGAACCACGCCAAAAACCGCGCAGAGACCGACGGGGACCACGATGACGTTGAAAGAATTCGTCGATTTTTTTACACGTTACGACGACGTGTAA
Source organism: Propionibacteriaceae bacterium (assembly GCA_031262845.1). Taxonomy (GTDB): domain Bacteria; phylum Actinomycetota; class Actinomycetes; order Propionibacteriales; family Propionibacteriaceae; genus WQYJ01. Next base: position 7,120 of record JAISGZ010000020.1, read on the forward strand.
AAACTTTTTCATCGACACGCTGCAGTCACTATTTCTGATAACACCGTAGTCAGAGCAGTATTTTGGTCACGCTAAAGCTACTCAACAGCGACTCTACGGGCTCGGAGAGCCCGGCTATGAACTAGTCGGCTTTGGCGTTCGGTTGTTGATCCCGGCTAGGAGAGCGTCGTCGATCGGGGCGCCGACGCGAATGACTGTGATACCACCGTCGGCTTCGACAATGGCGAAGGCGACATCGGTCAGGCGAGTGATACCGGCACAACGCAACCGCACCATGAGGTCGGTCATACCGAGGTGAGCGCGACGCAGTGCCGACTGATCGACGACACCATCGCGCATGACGACACGAGCTTTGTTGGTTGCCGCCCAACGACCGGGAAGGTGGCGACTCAGCAATCGAAAAACGCCTTCCCAGACGATCAATACGACAAGGGCGATGAGGCCACCGGCCAAGTTGGCACTATCACCGAGGATGGCCCGAGCGGTGATGGCACCGATCAGGGCCATGAGGGCAAAGCCTGTGATGGTGACGCGGGCCCGGGCCTCTTGGCCGACGAACGACACGATGAGAGTGAAGAACCAAAACAACACGGTCGCAGAAATCACGACTGACAAGGCTTGAACAGAGCTGATTCCGAGGTGCGTCCAGAGGGCGTCAAACATAGTCTTGATCATAAGTCGCACCAGATTGTTCGGTCGTGTTCTCCCTGGCGTGTGGTTCGGGGTGACCGGTGAGGTGGCCAGCCAGGCGGAGGAGAAATCGATCGTGGACTATCGGCGACGACCGGCAGACTGAACCAGGTCTGAATCAGGCCGCCACCACCAGCGTAAGATGCCAGACAGACGCCGAACGACTGACCGATCTGGTTTTCAGCCCAGGGCCGGCAACAAATCACTGCTGAGAAGACGGTTGTGAAGTTTTTATCGAACAAATGGGTCATGTGTGCCGCCGGTGCCCTCGTCTCGTTTTGCACGATGGGGATGACCGTCACATCTTTCTCCGTATATCAGCCGTACCTCATTGATATCGGTGGGCTGACCAACGGCCAAAGTTCGCTGCTGATTACGATCCGGAGTTTATCCGCCCTGGTAGCGATGGTGTTATTCGCCTGGTTTTACGGCAAAGTTCATCTGCGCCTCGGTTTAACCATTTCCCTTGGTTTTACCACGCTGGCTTTTCTCATTTTTGGCTTAGCCGATTCGATGGCCGGCTACGCCGTCGCGGCGGCCATTGCCGGGCTGAGTTACGGGTTCGGCGGCATGATCGCCGTTTCAGCGCTCATCAGCCAATGGTTCTCCCGCCACCGGGCTTTGGCTTTAGGGATTTGCGCGGCCGCCACCGGGGTTTCGAGCGTTGTTCTGTCACCGCTCGTGACGATCGTCGTCCAACGGTTTTCGCTAGCCACAGCCTTTTTAACCCAGACCGCTCTGTGCGCGCTCATCACCGTCGTGGTTGGCCTCGTCGTCCGGGCCAAACCGCAGTCGCTGCCCGAACAAACCGAGCAGACCATGGTGGCTTTAGAAAATGCCCCGCACGGCGTTGACCGCATCGACATCATTGAGGCCGAAGAAACCAACCAAGAAATTCAAGCCCAGACGGTGAACCCCCGATCACCAGTCAGCGGCCGAATCAATTTCCGGAACATGATTCCCGTGTGTATCGCCATGGTGCTCATGGGCTGCCTCGGCAACACGGCCTACGCCCACCTCTCCGTGCTCTATTCGACCGCTGGATTTTCGCCTCACGACGTATCCATAATTCTGTCAGTAATTGGTTTCACACTCATTGTGTCGAAGATTGTGTACGGCCAATCCGTCGATCGGTTGGGCGGCTACGCCTCCAACAACATTTTCTTCGCACTCGTGTTTATCGGCTACATCCTCTGCAGTTTGGCTGATTACGAAAACTTGGCCGGTGGTCTCATCGCCATCGTTATCGCCGGTTTCGGATTACCGATCGCGACGGTCGGTATCTCCGTTTTTGCGGCTGATCTGGCGGGCGTCGGCAGCCAAATCCGGATGTTGCAGGTTTTCCAAGTCCTCTACGCCATCGGGTCGACCATTTTCGGTTTTGTGCCCGGCCTCATCGCTGACCAAACTGGCAGTTACGCGCCCTTCTACGCCGCCACGGTGGGCGTGACTTTATTGTGTTTTGTCCTCATCCAATTGAGTTATCGCCACGTCCGTCGCCAGCGGGCGCACGCGGTCGCCTGAAGCCCGCCACGATGACCACTCCAGCGTTATTCAACTCCGTCGAGTCAGCCGCTCAGGACTTCGGTCACCATCGCTCGACCCTTTCGATCACAACCTGTGGCATCACAGAAACCACGTTGTCAAACGCAAATTTTGTGTTGGTGCCGGTGATGTGCGTATACTCCCGCTCATGTTCTCGACAGCTACTGCAACCATGATGCGTGGTCAGTTTGTGCTGTCAGCTTGTCGAATGCGTTGATTCTCCGCAACCGGCTTTATCTGAACATCACATCCCGTAACGTTTAGCGCCGTTGGCGCACCCCGGGATTTTTCTCTCACCGGTGACATCTGTCTCGTTATCGATGATTACCCACACCCTGATCACACCAGAAAGAAATCCATCATGTCCTATTTTTCAAACGCCACTGAACTGATTGGCCACACTCCACTCGTCAAAATCAACCGACTCTTTCTTCATTCTCCCGCCACCGTGCTGGGAAAACTCGAGTATTACAACCCAGCCAATTCCGTCAAAGACCGGATCGGCGTCGCCATCATCGACGCGGCCGAGCGTTCCGGCGCCCTCAAACCCGGCGGCACGATCGTTGAAGGCACTTCCGGCAACACCGGCATCGCTTTGGCTTGGGCCGGCGCCGTCCGTGGTTACCGCGTCATCATCACCTTGCCCGAGACCTTTTCCCGAGAACGCCGGGCCGTGTTGCGAGCCTATGGCGCGGAGTTGGTGTTAACCCCGGCCGCTGATGGTATTCCCGGTGCCAACGCCCGGGCCGCCGCTATCGTGGCAGACACTCCCGGGGCCATTCTGGCTAGCCAATTCACCAACCCGGCGAACTATCAGATTCACGAACAACCGACCGCCGAGGAAATCTGGCGCGACACCGACGGTGCGGTCGACATCGTTGTCGCGGGCGTCGGCACTGGTGGCACAATCACGGGTATCGGCCACGTCCTCAAAGCCCGCAAACCGAGCGTGCGACTGATCGCCGTCGAAGCCGCCGAATCGGCCGTCTTGTCCGGCCGACCCAAGGGCATCCACAAAATCCAGGGCATCTCAGCCGGCTTCGTACCTGACATCCTCGACCGCACCGTGATCGACGACATTGTGCCGGTGACCAGTGATGATGCCCTGGAATGGGCCCGCCGGGCGGCCCGTGAAGAAGGGCTCTTGGTCGGTATTTCCGCCGGTGCGGCCCTGCGTGCGACGGCCGACGTGGCGGCGACCGCCAGCGCTGGACAGACGATCGTCACGATCATTCCCGACTGGGGCGAGCGCTATCTGTCAACACCGTTGTACGCCGATTTTTTGAACTGACCCAATCCGCGATCTCACGAAGGAGTAATGACCATGTCTGAATTTGACACCCGGGCGGTCCAAGTTGGCCAGTCGCCGGACCCCGTCACCGGCGCCATCGTGCCACCGATCACCCTGGCTTCGACTTTCGTCCTCGACCAGGTTGATGTCACGCGGTCTGGCTACGACTATTCGCGTTCTGGCAACCCGACCCGGGACGCTTACCAAGTGGCTTTAGCCAATCTCGAAAGTGGCGGCGCGGCGGTCGCTTTCCCGTCCGGCCTGAGCGCTGAAGACAGCCTGATCCGGGTGCTGACCCGGCCAGGTGACACGGTCCTCTACGGCCGCGACGCCTACGGTGGCACTGGTCGGCTCTTCACCTGGGTGTTGCCGACCGAGGGCCGTTCCGCCCGTCGCCTCGACACGACCGATCCAGCGGCGATCCGGGAGAGTTTGGCCGCCACCGGTGCCCAGTTGGTGTGGTTGGAGACACCGTCGAACCCACGTTTAGAGGTGTCGGACATCGCTGCCGCTGCCGAACTGGCTCACGCCGCCGGGGCCTATCTCGTCGTCGACAATACCTTCGCCACGCCGGTGTTTCAGCGGCCGCTGGAGTTGGGAGCCGATGTCGTGGTCCATTCGACAACGAAGTTTGTCGGCGGACACTCCGACCTGATCGGTGGGGCGGCGATCTTCGCTGACGGGCTGGAACTCCACCACCCCGGCTTGTCTGGCTCGACCAGCGTGGCCGAGGAAGTGCTGTGGTGGCAAAACGCCACCGGCGCCGTGCCTGGAGCATTCGACTGTTGGTTGGCCGCCCGCGGATTGAGGACCTTACCGGTCCGGGTGCGCCAGGCGGCCGCTTCAGCCCAAGCCATCGCCGAAACTCTGACCGAGATTCCCGGCGTTACCAAAGTTCACTACCCGGGACTGCCTGACGACCCCGGCCACGTCGTGGCGAGCCGCCAGATGAGCGGCTTCGGCGCCATCGTTTCGTTCGCATTGGCCAGCCCCGAACTGGCCCGCCGAGTAGCCGAAAGCACGACCCTATTCCGGCTCGCCGTTTCCCTGGGCGCCGCCGAATCACTGATCGAATACCCCTTCGCGATGACCCATCAAGCCTTGGCCAGTACCGCCGACGCCGCCCCTGACCGCCTCGTCCGGTTAGCCATCGGCCTCGAAGATCCGGCCGATCTGATTGCTGATTTACGTCAAGTAATTGCCCGAGCCAAACACAATTCTCAATGACCGACAAACCGCAACGACAAGAATAGGAATTAAGCAAGAGTCGGCAGCAATTCTCACCCTTATATTGTCAAACGCACTTGGGCCGATGCGGTGCGCTGGTCACGAAACCTTGCTATGGCCTCTGCCACTAGCGATCACCTCCCGGCCAGCAACCAACAGAAGCGGACTCGGATCGCCTCATCAGCGAGTGGTGGCTCAAACGCTGGGGCATGATGCGCGCCGCACAAACCACTGTCCCGCCGTCAGAGCCTTTCTCAGCTCAAAGGACACCCGGTACTGTCAGTCGATCCAATTAGCCTTGGCGACATGACTGATCATGTCTGCCAGATGCGAGTGGCACCATGGGTGAACGACAGATTGTGTAACAGATACCATGGGTCTGTGACGATTTCTGCCGGTTATACAGATGATTGGCCTGCTCTGGTCAGTTATCGTGATCTGCCCGAGAAAGGACTGACCCGGTTCGGGCTCGACAAGGCGGTGGACGATGGCGTGTTCGAACGCATAGCTCCCGGTTTGTTTGCTCGTTCGGGGGCCACTGACGATACGACGCTGGCCCAGGCTGTGATCGCCTTGAAACGCCCGGCTTCGACACTATGTCTATTGTCGGCAGCGGCGTTACATGATCTGACCGACGAGATTCCTCGGGCCACTGATGTGGCCATTCCCCGCGGCACGCATCCAATCAAGGTCAAGACAGCACCAGTCGAGTGGCATCGGTTTGATGTCGACACGTTTGATGTGGGCCGTGGTGAGCGGGATTTGTTCGACGGCCTCAGGATCGGCTTGTATTCGCCTCAGCGCACGATTGTCGACCTGTTCCGGTTGCGTCATATTTGGGGACAAGATTTGGCAATCGATGTGTTAAAACGCTGGCTGCGCCGAAGAGGAAGCACTGCGTCTTCGTTGCTTGCCGTGGCCAAACGGTTCCCCGCCGCTTATCCGGCGGTGCATTCGGCCTTGGAGGTGCTGCTGTGAGCCCGAGAAAGGGCAGAACAGGACCGGCCCGCTTACAGCTCCAAACCGGGGTACAGCGGGTACTTCGCCAGCAGGTCGGCGGCCCGGCTCTGAACCTGGTCAACCACCTTGGCGGGGGTCGTGTACTTGGCTTGGCTCGTCCCTTGGGCGGCGGTCTGGCGCAGGACTGTGGCGATGAGATCGGCGGTTTCGTCGAACTCGGCGGCGCCGAAGCCACGTGAGGTCAGAGCCGGCGTGCCGAGGCGAATCCCGGACGTGTACCAAGCACCGTGGGGATCGCGCGGAATCGAGTTCCGGTTCGTCACGATGCCAGCGTCGAGCAGGGCATTCTCGGCCTGGCGGCCGGTCAGACCAAAGCTGCTGGCGACGTCGAGCAGGACGATGTGGTTGTCGGTCCCACCCGTGACCAGCCGCACGCCCCGGCGTAACAAGCCCTCGGCCAGGCTCTTGGCGTTGGTCGCCACGTTGGCGGCGTAGGTCTGGAAACTCGGCCGGCGAGCCTCGGCGAAAGCCACCGCCTTGGCGGCCATGACGTGGCCCAACGGCCCGCCCAACACCATCGGGCAGCCCTTGTCAACGGCGGCGTCGAACTCCGGCGTCGACAAGACGAAGCCACCCCGCGGCCCGCGCAACGACTTGTGAGTCGTCGAAGCCACGACGTGGGCGAAGGGCACCGGATCCTCGTCACCTTGGAAAACCTTGCCCGCGACCAAGCCCGCGAAGTGGGCCATATCGACGAACAAGACGGCCCCGACCTCATCCGCGATCGACCGCATGGTGGCGAAATTAACCCGCCGCGGGTAGGCCGAATACCCGGCCACGAGAATGAACGGCCGATATTCGCGGGCGCTGGCCCGGAGGGCGTCGTAGTCGATCAAACCGGTTTCGGGGTCCGTCCCGTACGACCGCTGTTCGAACATCTTGCCCGAGATGTTGTGGCGGAAACCGTGGGTCAGATGGCCGCCGGCGTCGAGCGACATCCCCATGACCCGCTGCTGATTGAACTCACGGCGCAGCGCCTCCCAGTCGTCGTGCGACAGGTCGTTGAGGTTCTTCGCCCCTAGCCGGGCCAAGGTTGGCGATTCGATGCGCTGACTGAGGATGGCCCAGTAGGCGACCAGGTTGGCGTCGATCCCCGAGTGCGGCTGAACGTAGGCGTGGTGCGCCCCGAAGAGGGCTTCGGCGTGTTCGGCGGCGGCCGCTTCGACCGTGTCGATATTGCGGCAGCCGGCGTAGAAGCGGTGGTCGACCGTGCCCTCGGCGTATTTATCCGACAACCACGTCCCCATCGTCGCCAGCACCGGCAAGGAGGCGTAATTCTCCGACGCGATCAGCTTGAGCGAAGCCCGCTGATCGGACAACTCTTGGCGAGTGGCGGCGGCGACCCGCGGCTCGATCTGTTCGATCAGGCCCAAGGCTTGTTGGTAGACGGGGGAAAAAGCGGCGTTGATCTCAGTTTCAGGTGTCGTCACGGGGGCACAATTTACCTCACGACCGAACACCAGCGCACCGTTTCGTGAGACAGGAGTTAGCGCGCGGAGTTCACCTGGTTGATTCGGCTCATTTCAAACGCGACAGAGCACTAAAAACGCCGCAGCTCGTACAACGCCACGCCGACCGCGACACTGGCGTTGAGCGACTCAATCGTGTCACTCATAGGAATGCGGGCGACGACGTCGCAGTTCTCCCGCACGAGCCGTGACAAGCCCGTGTCTTCGGCCCCGACCACGAGCACGATGGGCTCATCGGTTGGCGCCTCGGCGATCACGGCGTCACCGTCACCAGCCAGTCCGATAATCGTGAAACCGGCTTTGGCGCAAGCCACCAGAGCCTGGTTGAGATTCGTC
>JAISGZ010000058.1 GCA_031262845.1 Propionibacteriaceae bacterium
GAAGACACCTTGGCTGAGGTCAAGCGCCAAGCTGCTAACCGCCATATGTCGATCTCACGCTTTTTACGTGGGCTCATCGAACGGGAATTAGCCGACGCGGCTTGATGGCGGCGTTTTGACCGTTAACCGTAGGTGTCCCGGGGACCACGGCCGGGGACGGAACGTTTACCTTTTTTCCAACTTGGGGTGTGGGGGCCGACGACTTTGATCAGGGTGACGGTGCGTTCGCCGAGGGCTTCGTTGAGGCGGGCGATGATCTGAGGGGCGAGGAGGCGGATGGCGCTGGCCCAGGTCGTCGATTCGGCCCGGACGATCAGGTGGCCGTCCTTGAACCGCTCGGGGTGGCTGTGGGCGGCGTTGGTCGGACCGACAAAATCCGCCCAATGACCGACCAGTGAGGCCACGCCGAGATTCTGTTTCCAGCCCTTTTCGACCACCACCCGGTCGAGCAGAGCACCCGCACTCTGGGGATCCCGGGCCGACGGACCAGCTTCTGACCAGGTCACTTCGGTCAGATCACGATGTCGACGGCGGCGACTGGTAACCCGTCCACCGCGGGCCGCCCGGGCGATCCGACGGGCCAACTCCAAACCGGTCGGATCGTGACCGGGTACGTGGCCCCGTCGTTGCGACGGCGCTGGTGATCCAGACTCAGTCACCGCGCACCTCAGTTATCTCCTGATCTTGCGTTAGTGGTGCCACGCTGTCCGCTGGATCAGGTTCCACCAACGTCTCAGCCAACACCTCAGGCTCGCCATCCCCCACCGACGCCATCTCACCGGTCGCCACGGGATTCCCCGTCTGCCCCTGATCACCATCAACCGGCCGCACCGACCCCAAGGACACGGTGAACGTCTGACTGACCAATCCCCAGGGCACGTCTTCGGGCACGGCGGCGGTAATGAGGACCTGATCGGTCTGGGCCACGGTTTCGGCCAGCCGCTGGCGCCGGGTGGTGTCCAATTCGGCGAAGACGTCGTCGAGTAACAAAACCGGTTCGATGTCGTCGGCCCGCAGTAAATCCAAGCTCGCCAAACGCAGCCCCAAAGCCACCGACCACGACTCACCGTGGCTGGCGTAGCCCTTGACCGGCAGATCGGCCAAAGTCAACTCCAGATCATCCCGGTGAGGGCCGACCAAAGATTGTCCGCGGGCCAACTCGTCGGGCCGCCGCCGTTCGATTTCCGCCAGGTAACGCTCGGCCAACTGATCGACCGCCCAGGGCCCCGATTCCCGACCCCACTCGGGCACGGCGTGGCTGAGATAAGTCACGACCGCCTGGTGGTCGATCGGCGCGATGGCGCTGTAACGAGCCGTAAACCGAGGAGCAAGATCGGCCACGGTTTGGAGCCGGGCCGCCACGATCTCCGCTCCCAAGACGGCCAAGCGCTCATCCCAGACCGCCAGAGTCGTTTCCGCCTCCGGCCCAGCTGGCCGTGGACCGCGCCCGGACAAGGCTTTCAGCAACGCCGTTCGCTGGCGTAAAGCCCGGTCATAATCAGCCCGCACGCCCGTCAGACGTGGCCACCTGGTCGTACAAAGAGCATCGATAAAGGCCCGCCGGTTCGACGGATCGCCGGTCGCGATCGTCAGATCTTCGGGGGCGAAGGTGACGGTCCGTAACGCTCCCACGACCGCCCGCGGCCGGACCGGCGCCTTGTTCAATCGGGCTTTGTTGGGCCGTCCCAAGTTGATTTCCAGATCGACCGCCAGCGCTCGCTCGTCATCCCGCCCGGCCCGCAGCCGCGCCTGGATCACCGCCTGCTGACAGCCCCGCCGGACCAACGGCTGATCGCTGGCCACGCGATGGGAGTTCAGCGTCGCGACGTATTCGACGGCTTCGACGAGATTGGTTTTCCCCTGGCCGTTCAGCCCGAGAAACAGCGTCACGCCAGGGCTGAGCGCCAACTCAGCGGTCTGGTAGGACCGGAAATCCGTCAACCGCAGAGCCGTCAGAAACACCGCCGACCAACTCTCACACTGAACCGGTCCAGACCGTCCAACCAACGCGACCCAGGAACCAGTGATCGATCACATCGGAAATGGCCATCAAATCGGAGTAACCGGTTGGAAAGCTGGCGCAGTGGAAACGTCGACCGTAGTTTTATCGACACTGACAACGCCGTTGAACGCCTTACCCAGCGCCGCGAACGTGTCATTTTCCGTGAGAAAAACTAAGCCGCGGGCTTACTAGCTCGACAGCCGCATCAACATGATGACGTGGCGGTAATCGCTCGCCGGCACGCCGTCCAACTCCGTCAAAGCCGTCAACAAACACGGCTTACCGGGCCCGGAGAACGTCAAATGGACATAGGGCGCGTCGAGCACCGACAAGGCATCGGTCAGATAGTGAGGATTGAAACCGGCCTGATCGAGCACCGGCTCATCGGCCACGCTGTCAACGACGGCGGCCACGGTTTCGAAAGCCTGAGCCTGGTCACCGGTGGCCGCTTCCAAAGTCACGGCGTCCTGGCCGATGACCATCCGCAGCGACGTATTCCGCTCCGCCACCAGGGCCACCCGCTTAACAGCCGCCAACAGCTCGGCCGTACTGGCCCGAACCGTCAACTCGTTGGGAATATCCATCAGATGGCGCACCTTGGGGAACTCACCATCGAGCAACCGGGTCGTGATCTGGCGGGTTCCACTCGGTCCTTCACCGGAAAAACCGATCAGCCCCTCCCCTGGTCCCGGCCCCGACAACGACACCATCACCTGATCGCCGCTGGTCATCGACTTGGCCGTCTCGGACAACACCCGGCCCGGCACCAAGGCCGCCCCTGTCAGAGCCCGATCGAGCGGCGCCCAGGTCAATTCCTTGAGCGCCATCCGGTAGCGGTCAGTCGCCAGCAGCGACATTTGATCGTGGTCAAACTCGACCCGAATACCCGTGAAAACCGGCAGCAGTTCGTCTTTTCCGGCCGCCACCACGACCTGACTGACGGCTTGAGCTAAATCGGCGCTGCCAATTCGGCCCGAGGCTTCCGGCATCGCCGGCAACTCCGGATAATCCGTCACCGGCAGCAGCTGCAACGTGAAACGAGCCTTGCCACACACCAATTCCAGGGTCTGACCGGCGGTCGCCAAACTGACCGGCTGAGTCGGTAAGGTGCGGCTGATCTCGGCCAGCAAACGGCCCGACACCAGAGCCACGCCGGGTTCGTCGACGACGGCGTTGATCGTGATCCGGGCGGAGGTTTCGTAGTCGAAACTCGACAACGTCACCTGGCCGTCAGCGGCACTGAGATGGAGGCCAGCCAAAATCGGCAAACTTGGCCGCAGCGGCAGACTCCGAGCCGCCCATTGGACAGCATCGGCTAGGACGTCGCGTTCAAGCTGAACCTTCATGCGTGACTCCTTCAGGGCTCGGGCCAACCAGCCCGTAGCAAACTTGGGTCCTACTGTAACCGTTTTGCCGGTCGGCTTTACCCAACCGGACAAACTGACGGCTGAAGCTGGATTCGCCTCCATTTGACCGTTATCAACAGTGCCGCCCCGACCCGAGTGAATCTCTTATGAGATCTTTCTTTCTCGTCTTCGTAGTAGCCACTGGTGATACTGGGGAGAACTTCAATCCTTCCAGGCCGTTAGTCAATGACAGCCATGTTATTCGGTGGATGAACCGGGGATGAGTTGGGGATAACTGGGGAATAACTCCGTCTTGAGTCGGATTTTATTCAGTTATCCCCAGGCTAGACCGACTTATCCTCAGGTTTTTGTGGATAAGTCGTTGTGAAACAGGTTTTATTGTCATGAATGAGTCGGAGTCCGATCCGACTGATGGTTGACGTCAGGTCAGACTGTGGGTGGTCGCTGGTGGTCGGCTAACTGGACATCACGTTAAGGCTGACCGACGGGTTGAGGCCATCTCAGCGACGACTGGACCGAATCTGGTTGGCGGTAGCACCTCGAATTGTCTCTTCGGACAACGAACGTATTCGTGGTGTCGAGTTGGTCAACCGGTCGCCTTGACGACCAAATCCTGGCGGGATCAGCCACCAGTGTCCTGATAGTCGTCAGGCCCGCTGAGCCCGTTGGTGAACCTTGTTCGTGATATCGGTGACGTTCGTGAAGACCGTGCGGTCTTTCGTGATCAGGTCCCGGATTTTGCGGTAGGCGTGCATCACCGTGGTGTGGTCACGATCGAACTCTTGGCCGATTTTCGGCAGCGACAAGTCGGTCAGGTCACGACTGAGATACATCGCGATCTGGCGGGCCAAGGCAATGTTGGCGGCCCGGCCGGGACCGCGTAACTCGTCGATCGACAGTTCGAAGTGGTCGGCTGTTTCCACGATCACCATGTTGATACTGATCGGCCGCTCGATGCCGTCGGCGATCAGGTCTTTCAAGACGATCGAGGCCATGTGGCAGTCGGGCTGGGTTTGGCTCAGCGAAGCGAAGGCCGTCAAACGGATCAGCGCGCCTTCGAGTTCCCGGATATTGGTTTGGATTTTGCTGGCGATCAGCTCCATGACATCGGGCGCCACACTGAGATTTTCGGCCTGGGCCTTCTTCTGCAAGATGGCGATCCGGGTTTCCAGGTCGGCCGGGGTGATATCGACCAAGAGGCCCCACTCGAAACGGCTGCGCAGCCGCGGCTCCAGCGCTTCCAGCAACTTGGGCGGCCGGTCGGAGGTCATGACGATTTGTTTTTGGGCGTTGTGCAAGGTGTTAAAGGTGTGGAAGAACTCTTCCTGGGTGCCGATCTTCGATTCCAGGAACTGGATATCGTCGATCAGTAGCACGTCGACTTCACGGTAGTTGCGGCGGAACTCGGTCATCCGGTTCTCGGAGATGGCGTTGATGAAGTCGTTCGTCAGCTCCTCGGTCGAGACGTATTTGACGCGCAGGTGTTCCGAGTGGGCGATGATGTAGTTGCCGATGGCGTGCAAGAGGTGGGTCTTACCGAGCCCCGAGTCGCCGTAGATCAGCAGCGGGTTGTAGGCCTTGCCCGGACCTTGTTCGACGGCGCCTTCGGCCACGGCCACAGCGGCGGCGTGAGCGAAACGGTTGCTCTGGCCGATGACGAAGGTGTCAAAGGTGTATTTGCGGTTGAGGAGGGGACTGTCAACCGGGCGCGGCGAAACCAGATTGGCGGCTACCGGCCAAGGCGCGATCGGGGTTGACAGCGGGTTGGTCAAGGGCGTGGAGATGACGGGCGGTTGATAGATCGTCGGATCGACCGAGACTTTGAGTTTGAGATCAAAACCGGTTTGTAAGGACGCGACCTCGGCGATCCGGCTGTGCAGCCGCTGTTCGATCCGTTCGCGCGTGAAGTCGTTCGGCACCACCACGTGCAGCAGTTGATCGTCGATCGACTCGGCCTGACAGGTCGCCAACAGGGCCCGGCTCGGGGGGTCGAGTTGGGTCAGAATCGTGTCCCACAGCTGAGGTAAGGACCCCATTACCGAGTTCACGGTCAATCCCTCCATAAGAACCCTTTTCCGCAACTGTAAATCTGACTTGTCACCATCTTGTCCACAAAGTTATCCACAAGCTGTGGAAGCGGGGGCGAAGTCGCCCTTGACGATCTTCCCAATCTGGCCGGTTCTCGGTCAGCTGTTGTCTCCCTTGAGCGATTCCCAGCTGAGCCAAGGCGATGTATCAACCACCGGGACACGCTAGTCGGCAAACTTCTATCCGTGCAAACTGATGACTAACGATCCCCAGTCCTATCGGCGTGTCGAGTGGACAAAGGGACCGCGCCGCTTAGCCTAGCGCGAACTGACGGCCAAAAGACCGCACAAATATTTGACGGACTCTCCGGCCGGATCAGATTACGCCACGATCGCCCGGAACTGCCGCTGGTCTCGTCACCAACCCGGGGGAAAACTCTCAGCCCGGCGAACGTCGGTTAACGTCGGTCAGACTGTCCGGGTGCCGATCAGAGGCCACTTGGTCGGCGATGCTTAGTGGAATCAGGCTCAGTCCTGTCCCACGGCCGGTCACTGGGTTTGCTCGCAGCCGACCCCTGGCGTATCGTTAGCCAGTCGCTGGCTCGACGTCAGCGCCTTCCCCCGCTGGTTCAAACCAGTGGGATAGACCCAAACCCTCGATCATCAGGGAGGCTGGAGCGTGAGTAAACGCACCTACCAACCAAGTAATCGGCGCCGCAGCCGGACTCACGGTTTCCGGGCTCGGATGCGGACTCGGGCCGGGCGGGCGATCTTGGCCGCTCGCCGTCGCAAGGGCCGGGCGGAACTTAGCGCTTAGTCGCGATGTTACCCACCGCCTCCCGGTTACGCCGCAAGGCGGAATTCACCGCCACGACACGTGGTCGGCGGACCAGTCGACCCAGTCTGGTGCTGTACATCCGGCCGACCGGCCAGCCCGCCCGGGCTGGTTTTATTGTCGCCAAATCGGTCGGTCAGGCCGTCGTCCGTAATCGTGTCAAGCGCCGGCTGCGCCATCTGATGGCCGAGCGGCTGTCCGAGGTCAGGGCCGATGTCGTGATCCGGGCCTTGCCAGCGGCCGCTCAAACTCCTGATCGCCTGACTCGTGATGTTGATTCGGCCTGGGCTTGGGCGAAGACCGTCGGGCCGAAGGTGAGATCCGAAGTGGGGACGAACCAGCCGGCCGCTCAGGACCCGGTCACTGACGAACCGCTCACCACCCCGGCCACCGATCCCTTAACTCCCCCGCCAGCCGCCAATTCCACGCCGTCCGCCCCAGCCAACTCGCCCTCAGCCCAACCGACAGGAGTCCGATGAAGTACCTCTTGGTCGGTTTCGTTCGCCTCTGGCGAATGATGATTTCGCCGCTTTACGCCAACCGCAGCAGCTGTCAGTTTCATCCTTCCTGTTCGGCCTATGGACTCGAAGCGCTTCAAGTTCACGGTGCGTTCAAAGGCAGTTGGTTGACGATCCGCCGTTTGGGACGCTGTCATCCCTGGTCACGTGGGGGCTACGACCCGGTACCGGGAACGCCGCAAGCGGCCGCGTGGGCGATTGAGCTAGCGGAACTGAAAGCCTCGGCGGCGACTCAGACGGCCCGCGATGAGACCAACCAGGAGCCGGCCCAGGCTCACCAGCAGTGCTACCGGCCCGACTTTTTGGTCGACCGGAGCGTCACGGGAAAGGTGTCCCTGGCATGATCTTGCTCGGTATCGGTGATTGGTTCTCGGCTCTCTTGCAGCCGATCCGGGTCGCCATCTCCTACGTCCTCATGTGGGCCTACAAGTTCTGGTCGATGATCACCGGTGAAGGCGCCAATGGCGTGACCTGGACCTTGGCCATCATCAGCCTTGTGGTCCTGGTCCGTATCCTTCTCATCCCGCTCTTCATCCGCCAGATCAACTCGACCCGGCGCATGCAGCTGGTCCAGCCGAAACTCAAAGCCCTCCAGGACAAGTACGGCTCCGACCGTGAGCGACTGGGGATCGAAACCCAGAAACTGATGCGCCAGGAAGGCGTCAACCCGGCCAGTTCCTGTCTGCCTCTGCTCTTACAGATGCCGATCTTCTTTGCCCTCTACCAGGTTCTCCAAGGGGCGGCGGTCGGTATCGCGCGGGCCAAGGTCTTCGAACCGTACGTCGGTTGGGTCCAGGACTCGACCCTGTTCGGCGCCAAGTTGGCCGGCAAGCTGTTCCCGTTCACGCCTTGGGGGATGACCCAAACCCTGGCCCTCATCCTCGTCATCATCATGACGGCCCTCTTCTTCATCACTCAGAAGCAGCTGATGAGTAAGAACATGACGCCGGAAGCCCTGACCGGCCCGATGGCCCAGCAGCAGAAGATGATGTTGTACATCTTCCCGGTCGTCTACTTGTTCATGGGTTTCGTCATCCAGATCGGCGTGCTGATCTACTGGGTGACCTCGAACCTGTGGACCCTGGGGCAACAGTGGGTGCTGATCCGGAACAACCCCAGCCCCGGCACGCCGGCCTACATCGACTGGGAAGAGCGCATGATCCGCCACGGCAAGGATCCCCGCCAGCTCGAACAGGCCCGTCAAGCTAAGCTGTCCCGCGGGCCGAAGGAGGCCAAGACCCAGACCGGTACGTCCGGTGTGCAGCGGCAAGCCGTAAAACCACCGGCCGGACAAGCGGGGGACTCCAGCAGTTCAGAATCTGGTGTTCAGCGGCAAGCCGTGACCCGAAACCAGCCGAAAAAACAGAGCCGAGCCCAACGTAAGGGTCCATCCGGCTCGGCCAAGAAATAGTTTTCCCGGCTGCCGCTTTGAGCAGCCAAGTCCCCAGTAAAGGAGTGACCATGAGCGAATCCGAAGCCAGTGCCCCGGTGGATCAGGCGGAAGAACTCGATGCCGTCGAAGAAGAGGGTGAAATCGCGGCTGACTACCTCGAAGAGCTACTCGATATCGCCGATTTGGACGGTGATATCGACACCTACGTCGAAGCCGGCCGGGCTCACGTGGCGATTATGACGAACGGTGAGCGGTTGGTTGGCCGTAACGGCGAGGTGCTGGAGGCGCTCCAGGAACTGGCCCGCTTGGCGGTCATGACCAAGACCGGTCGGCGTTCCCGCTTGATGGTCGACGTGGCCGGACACCGCGAGAAGCGGCGTCAAGAGTTACGCGAAGTCGCCACAGCGGCGATCGCCGAAGCCCAATCGACCGGTGAGCCCCAGTCACTGGCGGCGATGAACCCGTTCGAGCGCAAAATCGTTCACGACGCTGTGGCCGCGGCTGGTCTGATCAGCCAGTCCGAGGGCGAGGAGCCGAAGCGTCACGTCGTGATCCGGGTTGCCTGAGCCTTTGCCGGAATCGGTTCCGGCCGGCGGCGCCGCCAAGGCGGCGGACGCTGACGGTGTGACGGCGACGACGGATTCGGCCTGGACTGATTCCGCACGGGAGAGCGAGACGGCGAATTCGGCGCTGGCGGACACGGCCGGTGTCGTTGGGGTAGTCGATCCGGCGAGGATGGATGCCACTGGTCTTATTGAGCCGGTCGCCCCAGGGCAAGCAGAGACTAGCGATGTGCTTGCGACGGCAGATTCGGTTCTGGCTGAGATGGACGGTGGCGTTGAGGCGGTCGATCCGGCGCTGGTCACACGTCTGTTCGGTCAGCGGGCAGCGGCGGCCCAACGTTACGCCGACCGTTTGGTGACGACCGGTCTCGAATGGGGACTGATCGGGCCGGCCGAGGTCAGCCGAATTTGGTCACGTCACCTTGTCAACTCGGTGGCCGTGGCCGATATCGTGCCGATGGGTGCCAGTGTTATCGACGTGGGTAGTGGGGCCGGACTACCGGGCATTCCCCTGGCCCTGGCCCGGCCGGACCTTCGCTTGACGCTGCTCGAACCGATGCAGCGGCGCTGCCGGTTCCTGGCTGACACGGTGGCGGAGTTGGACCTGTCCGATCAGATCGAGGTGGTCCGGGACCGGGCCGAAACCTACGCCGGGACGGCTGATGTCGTCATTGCTCGGGCCGTGGCCGGGCTCGACAAACTGATCCGACTGACCCGCCAGCTGTGGACCGGTGGCCAACTTCTGGCTTTCAAAGGCGACCGGGCAACGGCCGAAATCGAGGCTGCCGCTCCGGTCTTGAAGCGCTGGAAGCTGCGGGCAGACTTGCTCTATCTACCGCAGGCGACGGTCGTCCGGGTGGCTCGCGTCTGAAGTTTTCGTGATCTGTTGAGCCTGTCGTATTCGGAGTAACACGGTGGGATCTTCAGCCGCGTCATCGGTAGATCCCCAATTGTTTCCTACTCGGCCTAGTGACCTGTCGCGTCTGAGAATTTTCCCTTCGGGAGAATTACGCATTTGCGCCCCGCGGTGGGGTCCCCAGCTGTGTTGTCGGGGTCGCTGGTAGGTCCGCCATCGGCTTCTTCGCCTGGCTGTTCACCTCACCGGATACCGCGAATCGCACCCCATATTCAATGTCATGTTCGTCGCTTGGGGCACTAAGCGTTCGGAAGCACTAGGACTGTGCCGTCAATTCGCCGTCGGCGGTCGGAGTTGGGGCCAGCAAGGCGGGAGCCCGGACCGACAACACGAGTGTCGCGATAACGCCGATCGCCCCGAAGATGACGAAGACCGCCCGCGCACCGATGACGTCGATCAGCGGCCCGGCTACGACCGTTCCCAGCGGGGCGGCCACGGTCATGATCAAGGTCAACAGGCCCATGACCCGGCCCAAGACTGTGGCCGGGACCCGCTCTTGAAGAGCGGTCATGGCCGTGGTGCTGAGACCGGGTTCGACCAGGCCGGTGATCCCCCAGACCACCAGATGAAGCCAGAACCACGGCGTCAGGCCGAGCCCGATCGTGAATACTCCCCAGGCCAGGGACACGATGATGATCATGGTCGTGCGGTTCTTGAGACCACCCCAGGCCGCCAAGATGGCGCCGCCAACCATCATGCCGACGGTGTAGACAATTTCCACGGCCGCCAAGCCGGCTTCCGAAGCGTCGAAGACCGACACCGCCATGATGGGCGCCAGCATCGCCGGGGGCATGAGCACGAGCGACAGGATCGTGAACACGATCAACAGTCGACGGATGGCGCCATGATGCCAAACAAAGGACAAACCCTCCGCCCAATCACGTAACAAGTGAGGCCGAGTGGCCGCGGACCGCTCCAAGCGTGGGACCGGGATGAAAGCGAAGATCGTGATCGCGATCAGCGCTGTGACAACGTCGATCAGGAGAATCCAGCCCAAATCGACGGCCGTCAGCAAGGCGGCGGCCAGAGCCGGTGAAACGAGGAAAGTGGCCGACATCAGGGTCATGTTGATCGAGTTGACCCGCATCAACTGAGTTTCCGGCACCAACTGGGGTAAGACCGCGGCCACTGTGGGCTGTTGGATACCGCCGCCGATCGAGCGAGGGATGAGAACGATGATGAGGAGCGCCAGGCTGGCTTCGCCCTGGAGAACGATGATGGCCAGGGCGGCCGTGATGACGGCGATCCCGGCATCGGCGCCGATGATCAGGCCCTTGCGGGAGTAGCGGTCGGCCCAAACGCCACCGAACAGCGACATGATCCCCTGGGGCAACATGGCCGCCAGAATCGTCCACATGAACAGTGAGCCGTCGCCGGTCCGGAGGACGATGTGCCACATGACGGCGTAACCGACGATCGATGATCCGAGCATCGAAACGGTTTGCGAAGCCAAGAACAACACGATCCGGCGCAACTGAGTCGGTGACATCGATTTTCCTTCGGGTACTGGCCGTTTTCGGAGCCTGTCTAGAAGGTGCGAGCCTAGTGGAGATATTCAGTCATCCACTCGGTGTTGTCAGTCGGCGTCCAGGTGCCGCTGTTTCTTTCGCTTGGGTGACTTACAGCGTCGCACTAGTTGCCTTGCCTCTGGTTGTGTCGAGGACGACATTTTGGTGTGACAATGGGAGAGTCGTGTGGCTGCTTGGGTGAGTTATCGAGTGATGACTATTTGGCTGACAGAGTCTCTTCACCGATACAGATATTAAGAGGTAAAGATATTCATCTATTTATCTATAAAGCTCTGATTTGTTCGATAAAGTAGGTAGTCAAATCAATGTTATTGACTTCACCCTTGGACAGTCACTGCCTCACTGAAGTCCAATGGGCGCAAGGGGTTAGTGACTTCAGCCGCACTGGGCTGGCTTCTTTGATCTGCTTGCTTGAAAATGAAAATTGTTCTTCAAGGGTAGTAACTGAAGGTGATCTTGGTGACGTGTAGAGATGCCTGGTTTGTAAGATGGTGGAACTGCCCCAAAGCCCTTCACTACTGGGCGCGTTGGTGTCACTTCCCTGGCTTCTCGACACCGATAGGTCCGGTATCGGGGTCTCAGCGGTCACAACTCAGGTCAGCACGATTAACACGTCGTTTGCGACGCTACAGGGCACTTGGAGTTGATTTTTGGCTGATGTCCAGACAAGGCGGTTGGTATTCATGACTGTGATACCAGCGAGAACGGTTTGAATGGCTCTCCCAGGGAAAGCACCGACATTGATCTTGGCGATATTGGCACCGGACGCTCGCTATCTGTGACTATCTGTGCTCTTTTGGGGCGATTGGTCCGCTAGGCTGTCACGGCTGAGAGGGAAGGTTTGGTTATGGCAGCTAGCGATCCCCGTCCTCGTACGGAATTGTTCGACGGCCCTGAAACCCCGCCCTTGGACAATCCACCTGAGACTGCGCCAGAGGTAGAGCCGACTGTTTCACGTGAAACATGGCCTCGCCCAGCCAACCCACGACTCATGGTGATCGCCAATCAAAAAGGTGGCGTTGGGAAAACCACAACCGCCGTCAATCTGGCCGCTGCGCTAGCCCAAGGTGGATTACGGGTACTGCTGATCGATGTGGATCCCCAGGGGAATGCGTCAACAGCACTCGGTGTCGATCACCGCCAGGGGATTCGAGGGACCTACGAGGTCCTGCTTGATGGTGACGACATCGCTTGGCACGTCGTGCCGAGTCAGGAAGCGGATGGCTTACTCGTCCTGCCGGCCACGATGGATCTAGCGGCGGCCGAGTTGGAGCTCGTCAGCGTGCCAGGGCGCGAGCGGCGATTGGCTGACGCGCTGAACCGCTATCTAGCTGAGCAGCCAATCGACTACGTGGTGTTCGATTGCCCGCCTTCACTGGGGTTGCTGACGCTTAACGCCCTGGTGGCGGCGACAGAGATCC
>JAISGZ010000059.1 GCA_031262845.1 Propionibacteriaceae bacterium
CGACTCCTTCGTCTACAACGGCATGCGCTACCGCATCGCCCAGGCCAACAATGCGCTCATCTTCCCCGGGCTCGGCCTCGGTGTGGCCGTGTCCCAGGCCCGGCGGGTGACCGACGCCATGGTGTACGCCTCGGCTACCTCGCTGGCCAGCATTTCCAACCTCTACCGGCCGGGCGCCGGCCTGCTGCCGACGATGGCCGATTTGCGCTTCGTGGCCGCCACCGTGGCCGTGGCCGTGGCCCAGCAGGCGATCGACGACGGGGTGGCCGAGCAGCAGCCGACGGATTTGATCCAAGCCGTCTTCGACCGGATGTGGAAGCCGGATTACCCGACCCTGGAGATCATTCCCGCTTCGTGAGGCGGGTCACCTCTGACCCATCGATCCTCAGGTGGGTCACCTCTGATCCACCGATCCTCAGCTACCCAGCGGTGCCTCACCAGCCCGAGCTGGGTTCGAGCTGGGTTCTAACTGGGTTACGTCTGATCGGCTAAAGCCTGCACGATCACCGGCACCGTCAGCTGACGTTGCCACGGCCGGGCGCCGCTATCGGCCAACTGCTGCTCAATCGCGTCGGCCGTCGTGCCGGCTGGCCGCCAGGCGACGTGTTTGAGGGTGTCCGGCTGGATCAGGTTCTCCGGCGGCAGATTGACGGTTTCGGCCTGGTGGTCGATGGCCGGCCTCAGCTTGGCCCAGCGGGCGGTGGCTTCGGGGTTGAGACGTTTCCAAGCTCGCGGTGACGACGGCATGTCGGTTCCGGTTCGTAACCGCGGCCATTCCGTTGGTGGCAGTTCCTGGGCTCGTTGCAGCGCCGCCAGCCAGACGGACCGGAACGAGGCGGTCGGTTTGCGGCGGAAATACTCGATCCGGTTGAGGTCGGCCGACTTGGGCCAGGGACCACGGTCACGCACCGGCGCCGCTAACTCGGTGATACCGCGGTCATTGAGCACCCGGCCCGGTGCCCGGTCGAGTTCCTGAGCCACCTGATCGCGGGCCAACCACAACTCACGCACCAGCGCCAGAGCTCGGGCCGACCGAATCTGGTGCAGGCCAGAGGTTCGCCGCCACGGGTCTTCCCGAGCCGCCGGAGGCGTGGCCGTGCGGTCGATCCAATAGCGAAACTCCTGGTCAGCCCACTCGGTTTTGCCTTGGGCGTCGAGTTCGGCCGCCAGCTTGAGATAGAGCGGTTCTAACAGTTCAACATCCAAGGCGGCGTAATTCAGCCAGTCCGCCGGTAAGGGCCGAATCGACCAGTCCGAGGCGCCGTGGTCTTTCAGCAACCGCAAATCGAGCAGATCCTCGACCAGCGGGCCCAGCCCGACCCGCGGCCGGTTGACCAGCCGGGCCGCTAATTCGGTGTCGAATAAGGTCGTCGGCCGTAACCCAACTTCGGCCAGGCACGGTAAATCTTGGCTGGCGGCGTGCAGAATCCACAGCCGCGAGGACAAGGCCTGGCCCAAGGCCGATAAGTCGGCCGGGGGTTGATCGGTCAGAGCGATCGGGTCGATCAGGTGAATTCCGGTGGCGGCGGTTTTCAGCTGAATCAGGTAGGCCCAGTTGTAGTAGCGAAAACCACTGGCCCGTTCGGTGTCGAGCGCCACCGGGCCAGTGTCCGAACGAAGGTCGGCGATTAACTGGTTGACCGCTGGCCAAGCGGTGATCACGGGACCGACTGGTTCAGCCGGCTGGGCCAGGAGTGGTGGTTCAGCCGGTCGGTCAACGATCTCGGTCGGAGTGGCGGTCATGACCGAGAATTCCTGCCGCCCGACAGGGGGACAATGCTGGGGTCGGCCGGCGCCAAGCCCGCCATCAACCGGAGCAGATCTTGCCACGCGGCCACGTGCGGACTGAGGCCGGCGACCGACAAATCGGGTGTCCAGGAGGCGCGCAATTCGATCTCGGCTTGTTCCGGCTGGGCTTCCAAACCTCCGAAATGAGTGTTGCTGACGATCGTGACCGTGCCCCCCGGGGCGGTGAAAACCGCTTGCTGGCCGGTCAGAGCGTCGATCAGCCAACTCCAGGTCACGGGCGCTCGCCACTGGTCGAACACGGTTTCTTGGTCGATGGTGGCTTTGGCGAAGGTGACACAGCGGAAACAGCCGTCCCAAATCGGATTGCCGGCCGGGTCATGAAGCAGGATCAATCGGCCCGTGGCTTCGTGGTCGTCATCGTCCAGATCAGCCTCGACGGCGGCACTGAAGGGTGCGATACCGCGCGGCGCTGGCAGTGTTTCGGCGACCACAGGCGGGGCCCAGGGGAAAGCTTCCAATTCGGCGACAGCCGCCACGAACACCGCGGGCATCGCCTGAGCCGGAGCGATCAAAGTCACAGCCTGAGGTTAGGCGGACAAATGGGTCAGGTGGTGGTGACGCGCCGCTGAGAGCTGCGCCCGGTCAGCGCCACCGGGTTCGGAGCGACTTCCTCACCCCCGGCCGTGAACAGACGATCGCCGGGCTGCCAGAATGTCGTCTATGGCTCGTGGCAAGAAATCTTCAACCGCTGGTAATCCGTCTGTGACGCCTCTGGCTGTACCGGGCTCGGCCCGAGCCACTGCGCCGCTGCGTGAACTGCTGCGATTTCACCCTGGTACCCCGCTGAACAGTCTCGATCCCGCCGGAACGCCAGGTTTCCCGGGTCGCGGCAAGAATGACGCCGCCGAGATCACGGCGGTGGTGGGACCGGTGCTGTCGGAGTGGCAAGAACGGCTGTTCGCCGAGGGTCGCAGCGAGGCCGACGCGCCCCGCCTGCTGGTCGTTCTACAAGGCCTCGACACCTCCGGAAAAGGCGGTGTCGTCCGGCACGTTTTCGGGTTGGTCGATCCTCAAGGTTTACACCTGGCGAGTTTTAAACAACCGACGCCGATCGAGCAATCACATCATTATTTATGGCGGATTCGGAAAGCTCTGCCGGGGCCAGGGATGATTGGCGTGTTCGACCGCTCACATTACGAAGACGTCCTCGTGGTCCGGGTCAATCAGCTTGTACCGGCAGGTATTTGGCAGCAGCGCTATGACGAAATCAACCGTTTCGAAGCCAAGCTCAAAGATCAAGGCACGACGATTATCAAGTGTTTCTTGCACATTGATAAGAAGGAACAAGGGGAGCGTTTATTGGCTCGGGTTCATGACCCGACGAAATACTGGAAATACTCGGTCAACGATGTCGCGGTCCGTCATCAATGGCAGGCCTACGCCGAGGCTTATCAAGAGGCTCTCGACCGTTGTTCGACCGATCACGCCCCCTGGTTCGTCATTCCCAGCAACCGGAAGTGGTATCGCAACTGGGCGGTGGCCAACTTGTTACTCGAACATCTCGAGGCGATGGATCCCCAGTGGCCGCCGGCGCATTTCGACATCGACCAGGAAATTGAACGAATTCGGACGGCTTAGCGAGCCACGTGACCAGGCACTTTCAACGAAAGCACTAGTCCAGCGAAAGTCTTAGTCCAACGAATACGTCAGTGGCTCAGGGGCCGGTTGCTGATCGGTTTCATTGGGCTCGAAGCCAAGGTCCAAGAGGTCCATGGCGGCGAAGAAATAGCGCGACATGATGATGTCGAGTACCGGGTCGGCGGCTTGGATCGGGTTGGCAACGGCCACTGCTCCGTGTCGGATAGCTTGGTGGGCCTGGACATCGAAGAGATGGTCACCAGCCAAGAAGAACGAGCCGACGGCGATGTGGCGGCGGCCTTGGGCCCGCAACTGGTTGATGGCGGCCACCACGCCGGCTTCAGCTTCGGTGGCGATCGCTGTCTGACACGGCAACCGATGGTGGGCGCCCCACGGCCGGGCCAAACGGGCCAGCCGTTCCGCCCCACATTGGTCAGCCGGTCCGGCGGTCGACAACACCAGGCCATCAAGTTCTCGGGCTTGGGCGGTCTGAAGCGCCTGGCGGAGTTGGCGGTCGATGATCGGCAGCAACCGGCCTTCCGGGCCGATCGGACGACTGATGGCAAATTTGACGTGGCGATGGGCGCCGGTCAGCTGATCGACAACGACATCCATCCGGGGGTCATGGGT
>JAISGZ010000115.1 GCA_031262845.1 Propionibacteriaceae bacterium
CGAGTTGTCTTCGTCTGGTACCCCTTGCCCTGCCATAGCTGGTTATCGTATCGGCTCTGGTCAACCTCAAGCGGTCGAGATTTTCTCGCCTGGACGTCCCTAACCCCTTCTTACCGGCCCCGCCTGACCGGCCAGCTTCGGTTCACGGAATCGGTTCCGACCCAGCCATGGATGATTCGGTATTAAGGCCCGGATATGCCACGTGGCGCCGCCCCCAGTAAGGGGACGACGCCACGTGTGGTTCAAAGACCTTCCCACCCTCACTCAGCGGCTCACGGCCGCTGAAGCAATCCGGTGAAAAGTCGGCGACTAGCGGTTGTAGCTGAAGAAACCGCGGCCAGTCTTACGACCGAGCCAGCCGGCCCGAACGTACTTGCGCAGCAAGGGGTGAGGCCGGTACTTCGGATCGCCGGTTTCGGACTGGAGAATTTCCATGATCGCCAGGCAGACGTCAAGACCGATCAGGTCACCCAAAGCCAGCGGGCCAATCGGATGGTTGGCACCGAGTTTCATGGCCGCGTCGATATCTTCGGCCGAAGCCGTACCGTTGGCCAAGACCTCAACCGCTTCGTTGATCATCGGCACGAGGATCCGGTTGACGACGAAACCGACCGCCTCGGCCACCCGAACCGGGGTCTTGCCAAGCTGTTCCGAGATCGACATGACCGCTTGGACGGTCTCTTCGTTGGTGTCGGCTCCAGCCGTGACCTCGATCAGCTTCATGACCGGGGCCGGGTTGAAGAAGTGCATCCCGATGACCGGGTGCTTCAGTCCCCGGGCCAATTCCGTGATCGACAGCGAGGACGTGTTGGAAGCCAGGATGGCGCCGTCTTTGGCCAAGCCATCGAGTTGTTCGAACAACGGCCGCTTGACCGCCATGGTCTCCAGCACGGCTTCGACGATGAGATCGCAGTCGCCCAATTCGGGCACTGAGGCCGTCGTCAGCCGACCGGCGATGGCATCGCGCTGTTCCTGGGTCAACTTGCCTTTGGCAACCTGCTTGTCGAGGCCGGCCACCTGACGGTCGCGGCCCTTGGTCGCCAATTCGATGCTGACGTCAGCCAGCTTGACGGTAAAACCTTCGGTCCGGGCGAAGACCTCGGCAATGCCGGCGCCCATCGTGCCAGCGCCAATCACACCTACGATCATGTATTTCCTTCTTTCAATGACTGTGAGCTTGGGGGGGTTATGTCTAGGGGGGATGGCCGGGCGGTGGTGGCCGCCCGGCCGGAACCTCATCGGTTGATCGCCACCGCGAACGCAACGGCGATGGTGGGACTTAAGCGTCCTGGAAGACGACCGGCTCTGGTCGCTTCTCGACGAAGGCTGCCATGCCTTCACGCTGGTCTTCGGTTTCGAAGCAGGTGGCGAAGTAGGCCGCCTCAATCGTCATACCGGAATCAATGTCGGTTTGCACACCCAAAGCCATGGCTTCCTTGGCTGCTCGGACCGCGATCGGGGCTTGAGCCGCGATCTTGCCGGCCAGCTTCTGGGCCGCCGCCATCAATTCGTCCGGCTCGTAGACCGAGTTGACCAGTCCGATGGCCAAGGCCCGTTCGGCGTTGATCATCTGGCCGCCGAAGATCAGCTCTTTGGCCAAGCCAACCCCGATCGTCCGGGCCAAACGCTGCGTGCCACCGAAACCGGGGATAATGCCCAGTCCCACCTCGGGCTGGCCGAACCTGGCTTTCGCCGAAGCCAGCCGGATATCGCAGCTCAGAGCCAACTCGCAGCCGCCACCGAGGGCGAAGCCGTTGATGGCCGCAATGGTCGGCATCGGCAATTGCTCCCAGCGCCGGAAAACGCCCTGGCCCAACTCGGCCAGCGCCCGGGCCTGAGGCCGAGCCATCTCGCTCATCGAAGCGATGTCTGCACCGGCCACGAAAGCCTTTTCGCCGGCACCGGTCAGAATCACACAACGCGGCTTGTTCACGAGGATTTGGTCGATCACGGTCGCCAAATCCTGCAACACCTGCTGGTTGAGTGCGTTCAGCGCCTTCGGCCGGTCCACCGTCACGACGGTGATCGGGCCGGAACTCTCCATCAACACATTGGACACGATGGCTCCTTAGACCTTCTCGTAAACGGTCGCGAAGCCCATGCCGCCGCCGACGCAGAGCGTAGCCAGACCGCGCTTGGCGTCATCACGCTTGGCCATCTCGTGGAGCAAGGTGACGATGATGCGAGCGCCGGAAGCCCCAATCGGGTGACCCAGAGCAATCGCGCCACCGTTGACGTTGACCTTGCTGAAGTCGAAGCCGAGATCGTGGCCGACGGCCAGCGCCTGAGCGGCGAAAGCCTCGTTCGATTCGATCAAATCGAGTTCGGGCACGGTCAAACCGGCCACCTTCAAGGCCTGGCGTGAAGCTTCGATCGGGCCGGTGCCCATGATCGCCGGGTCGACGCCGGCTTGGCCGTAACCGACCAATTTGGCCATCGGCTTGAGACCGAGCCGATCGACCGCGTTACCGCTGGCCACGACCACGGCGGCAGCACCGTCGTTGATCCCGGAGGCGTTACCAGCCGTCACCCGGCCACCGTCCGGCTTGAAGGCCGGCCGCAACTTGGCCAGCGATTCAATCGTGGTTTGACGCGGGAACTCATCGGTGTCGAAGAGCACGGTGTCGCGCTTGACCTTGACCGGTACGGGCACGATCTCGTCCTTGAAACGACCCGCAGCGATCGCCGCCGCCGCCTTGTTCTGGGAAGCCAGGGCCAATTCGTCCATCTGTTCCCGGGTGATATTCCACTGATCGGCGATGTTCTCGGCCGTGATCCCCATGTGATAACCCTCATAGGCATCATTGAGACCGTCTTTGAGCATCGTGTCGTAGAGGGTCGTGTCGCCCATCCGGGCGCCGAAACGAGCGGTCGGGAGGACGTAAGCCGCGGCCGACATATTTTCCATACCGCCGGCGACCACAACATCGGCGTCACCGGCCCGGACCGCCCGAGCGCCTTCGATGACCGACTTCATACCGGACCCGCAAGCAACGCTGATCGTGGTGGCCGGAATCTTGACTGGCCAATCGGCCCGGACGACGGACTGGCGGGCTGGGACTTGTCCCAAACCGGCGGACAGAACGCAGCCCAAGAAGACTTCGTCAACTTGTTCCGGCGTCAAGCCGGCTCGTTTCAGAGCCTCCTTGATGACGATTGTCCCCAGCTCAGTGGCTGGAGTATTGGTGAGCGACCCACCGAAACGCCCGATCGGGGTCCGGCAAGCCGACGCGATGTAGACATCGGTCATTTCTTTCCCATCTGATAACACATACGTGGTGAAACTGGTGAAGGTAGGGGCGATGCTACCGCCGGGGTAATAATCGGCGGCCGCATCAGTGGATGGAGGACAAAGAAGGTTCCCAAGGCCGTGATCTGGTCCGGTCAGTGACGGACCAGATCACGGCAGTGAATGGGAATTTAGCCGTCACGGAACTGGACGCCGTAACCGCCGCGGGGATAATGCCACGACAGCGATCCCGGCGTGGCGATCGCGAAACAGGTACCGCACTCCAGACAGGCCGCATATTCAACCTGGACATCGCCGTCCGGGCCCTTGGAATAGACCCGGGCCGGACAAGCCGCGATGATTCGATCAGCGGAACCGGTCGACTTGATCAGGGCTTGGTTGACTTCGATATGGCTTTCCTCTTCGTCGAGGACGAAGCGGTTGCCCGACAGACGATCAGAGACTTCGGGTAGTTTCATAGCGCTCTCACCCCCTTGAGGCCATCTTTGGCCACGGTCAACAGACCCAGACCCGAAGCTTTCAGAGCCCCCCGAGCGGCGGCCAGCAGATGTTGACGCGGCGTCGTGTCGAGACCATAGGTCCGATACATAACATCGGTCAGCAGCTTGCCGTACTCGTTGTACATCCGATCGGTTTCGAGGAACTGGGGCGCCTTGGCGTAGGTCTTCATGTCTTGACCGACGAAGGAGCGATCCAAGTTGGCCGTGTACGACGCCAAACCGGCGGCCGAAACATCGCCCGACTTAATCGCCTGGACAATGGCCGGCGCGGCCGCCTGGGCCGAACCGGTGGCCAAGTCCATGCCCCGGACCGTCAAACCCGTGTTCAACGTGAAACCAGCTGCATCACCGACGACCACCAGACCGTTGTGAACGATCTGGCCGACCATGTCCCAGCCGCCCTCGTTGATCAGATGGCAGCCGTATTCGACCAATTCGGCGCCGTGAACGTAGCTGTCGATCAAGGGATGGGCCAAGAACTGATCGAACAAGTCGATCGTCCGCTTCTTGGTTTCGACCAGGCCGTCTAGCCGCAGTACCAAACCGATCGAGATCGTCTCCCGGTTCGTGTACATGAAGCCACCAGCGCCATTGGCGCCGCCGCCGGCACCGACGCCGACCGTGGCCATCGCCACTCCGTGGTCATCGCTGACGCCGAAGCGGGACTCCAATTCGCCGTCCGGCAACTTGAGCAAGGCCTTGACGCCGACCGCTAGCTGGTCGAGTTTCTGGCGCGGCCGCAGACCTGCATCCCGGCAGATGAACGAGTTAACGCCATCAGCCGCCACCGTCACCCGGGAGCGCAGTTCGTCTTCACCAGCCCGGACGCCGACCACCTGACCGTTTTCGATCAGCAAGCCGTCGACCTTGACGCCCGGCATGACCGTGACACCAACGTTTTCACATTGTTCGGCCAACCAAGCGTCGATATGGGCCCGCAAGACGGTGACCGCGGTCCCGCCCGAGTGCAAACGCTCGTCGCCGTAGTCGATCATGAACCAACTGTCGTCGTTCATGAAGCACATTTGGTTACGGTCGATCCGCCGCTCGATGGGGGCTTCGGTGAGGAAGTTCGGGAACACCTGGGTCATGGCCCGGCAGTACATGATGCCGCCGGACAGGTTCTTCGACCCGGCCGACTCACCCCGCTCGATCAGAACCACTTCCAAGCCCTGTTGGGCTAGTAGATAGGCCGTGACGGTGCCGGCCACGCCGGCACCGACCACGATGACATCAAAATCCGGTTCGGGACTCATCATTTCGCCTTATCTCAGCTCAGAGCGGCCGTGATGGCCGGCACCAAGGAGTACAGATCGCCGGTCAAAACGTAGTCTGACTGGCTGACAACCGGCGCGTCCTTGTCGGTGTTGATCGACACGATCAACTGCGCTCCCCGGCAACCACCCATGTGTTGCAGGGCACCGGAGATACCGACCATGACGTAAACCTCGGGCGCGATTTGCTGGCCCGAGATACCGACGTAGCGGTCACGCGGCAGCCATTCCAAACCTTCGGCCACGGGCCGCGAGCAGCCCAGTTCGGCTCCCATCGCGGTCGCCAAGGCCTCGACGATCGGCAGATCAGCTTGGGCCTTCAGGCCTCGGCCGACACCGACCACCAGGGAGGCTGAACCGAGGTCCGCCGCGGTCGCCGTATTCGGCTGCAGGCTGGTCACGGTCATCGACGTCGTCGCACTGGCGGCGGCCTGTTCGACAGCGGCCGAACCGCCACCGTTAACCGCTGCCCCACCATCGAGCACGATGGCCACCGGGCCGTCATAAGCCGTCGTCCGCAGCGCGATGCCACCGAAGACACCATGCTCGACGACGGTCTGGCCATTGTCCGACCGAACGTCCATCGGGCTGGACACGACGGGCGCCTGGAGCGCGGCCGCGGCCCCGCCCAGCAAAACCCGTTCGGCCGGCTTGCGGCCACTGAGAACCGGCGCCGGAGCGGCCACCACCAGGGCCCCGACGGCCGGCGCATAAGCCTCGATCGGCTTGTCACCGGGATCGCCGAGCCAGACCACCCGGTCAACACCAGGGGCCGCCACTTGCTGGGCCAGGTCAGCCGAACCGACGACGATGGCCGTCACCGGGCCGCCGACCTTGACCGCGGCGTTGATTACTTCTGTGATGCCGGCGTCACCGGCCACCACGACATAGGCGCTCATGCTTGTCCTCCTGTCGAGCCGATCACGCCGGCGGCGCGCAGAGCGCCCACCAGTTCAGCCGCAGCGGCGGCCGGATCGGCGGTGTTGATGACGATGCCCTTGCGAGCTGGGCCAGTCAGTTTGGCGGTCGACACCACTGTCCCCTCCGCCACGGCCGGACCCAGATCAGCGACCTCAAGTTTCGTCACCGGCTTCTTGCCAGCCGCCAAGACGTCTTTCATACCCGGCGCCTTCGGCTGGGTCGCGTCACTGGCCAGCGCCAAAACCACGGGACCGGTGACCGAGACTTGCTGCACGCCTTCACGCAGCAGCCGCTCCACGGTCACGCCATCAGCGGTCACCGAGACTTTCTGAACGTCGCTCAGAACCGGCCAACCGAGCAAACCGGCCAGCACCGGCGGCATCATCCGGGAACCGGAATCGACCGACGAGTCACCGGTCAGAACGACCGAGACATCGCCCAGCCGCTGCACCATGGCCGCCAGGCCTTGGGCCGTCCGGGTCGTCCCGGCGTCGGCCAGCGCGGCATCGGAAGCCACCATGACCTCGTCCAAGCCCCGCGACAAAGCGGCTTTGGTAGCCACCGGCGTACCGGTCGCCGGGCCACCGACGGAAATACCGACCAGAGCACTACTGGTCGCGGTCGCCAGTTGCCGCCCGACCTCAATGGCCACGGCGTCATATTCGCTGACAACGGGTTTGGCCCGGCTGAAATCAACCTGGCCATCGGCGCCGACTGACGCCTCTTGCGGGTCTGGCGCCCATGCGTACGCCACGACAATTTTCATCAACTATGTCCTCTCTTCAAGTCTGCTCACCAGTTAGGCGGTCGTGTTCAGCGGAAGGCTATCGACCTTCCGTGAACACGACCGCCAAACCTAAGATGATCCGGTCTCAATCGCTCAGCGGAGCAAGCTCTTGGCGATGACCAGACGCTGAACTTCGTTCGTGCCTTCGTAGATCTCGGTGATCCGGGCGTCACGGAACATCCGCTCAACCGGGTACTCCATGATGTAGCCGTTGCCGCCGTGGATCTGGATCGCCTGAGTCGTCACGCGCGACGCCATCGGGCCGCAGAACAACTTGGCCCGAGCCGCCGGGATGGCGTATTCCTCGCCCCGGTCTTCCAGGTCAGCCGCTTCGTAAACCAGCAACCGGCCGGCCGCCAAATCGGTCGACATATCGGCCAGCATCCTCTGAATGGCCTGCTTGGTCGTCAACGGCTTGCCGAACTGGACCCGTTCCTGGGCGTACTTGAGGGCGGCTTCGAAAGCCCCTTGGGCAATACCGAGAGCCTGAGCGGCGATACCGGTCCGGCCACCGTCGAGCGTGTTCATGGCCACCTCGAAGCCCTGACCCGGCTGACCGAGCATCCGGCTGTTCGGCACCCGCACGTCCGAGAACATCAACGGCGTCGTGCTGGAACCCCGGATACCGAGCTTCTGCTCGTTCTCGCCAATCGTGAAACCAGGCGTGTCACGGTCGATGATGAAAGCGGAGATGCCCTTGTGCGAAGGCACATCGGGGTTGGTCCGAGCGAACACCACGAAGGTCTTGGCGTAGCCACCACCGGTGATGAAGATCTTCTGGCCGTTGATGACCCAGTCGTCACCATCGCGCACAGCGGTCGTCTTGAGGTTGGCGGCATCGGAACCGGCTTCCGGCTCGGTCAAGCCAAAAGCACCCATCTTGCGGCCGGTGGCCAAGTCGGGCAGGAACTCCATCTTCTGCTCTTCGGTACCGAAGTGCAGAATCGGGTAGCTGGCCAGCGACGTGTGAGCTTCGATCATGACACCGTGGGTGCCGCAGACGCGGGACACCTCTTCGATCGCGATCATGTAGCTGAGGTAGTCCGAACCGGCGCCTTCGTACTTTTCCGGGATGATCATGCCGAGCAGACCCTGAGCACCCATTTTCGGAATCGACTCCAGCGGAGCGCGGTGGTCACGGTCGATCTCGGCCGCGATCGGCAAGATCTCCGCTTCCGCGAACTCGCGCACAGCGGAACGGGTGAGCAATTGCTCATCGGACAATTGGAAAGGCATATTTCCTCCATAACAGGGCCCAAAGCGGGCGAGACGATCAGTCAATGTTTGGTCTGTGATCCGATTTCACGATCATCGGCTTACCCTGCCGATGAACCCACTGGTGAGCGACTGGCACCGCTGCCAACAGACCCAAGTATCGTGAAATCGTGAGATTGCCCGGGGGGAATCTCTACTTGGTCATCGTGCCACATTCCGGCGCTCGATGGGAGCTTTTCCCACCCAGCGTCTCCCGCCGACGTGGCGGCCGACGGGAGATGAGGATCCGTCTTAGCCGTAGCGCCGTTGGGCTTCGGCTGTCAGTTCGTCCCGGAAGTTTGGATGGGCGATCGCGATCAGCCGCTTGGCCCGTTCTTTCAGGGGCTGGCCCTTGAGGTCGGCGATGCCGTATTCGGTGACGATGTATTGCACATCTTCCCGGCTGGTGCTGACCGCGGCGCCCTGGTCGATAAAGGGCACGACCTTGCTGGCTTGACCACCCTTGGCCGTCGAGGGGAAGGCCAGGATCGACCGGCCGCCCTTGCTCATGGCGGCGCCGCGGATGAAGTCGGCTTGGCCGCCGATACCGCTGATCTGGCGCAAACCGACCGACGATGACACGACCTGGCCTTGAAGATCGACCTGGATACAGGAGTTGATCGACACCAAATTGTCGTTCTGGGCGATGATCAGCGGGTTGTTGACGTAATCGACCGGTCCGCCCCAGACCGCCGGATTGTCGTGAACGTAGTCGTACAGTTTGCGGGTTCCCATAAGGAAGGTGTAGACGCTCTGACCGCGGTGGATCGTCTTGCGTTGGTTGTTGACGACACCTTTTTCGATCAGGTCGACGACCCCATCGGAGAACATTTCGCTGTGAATACCGAGGTCGTTGAAGTCGCCCAGTTCCGCCAAGACGGCGTCCGGAATCGCCCCGATCCCCAATTGGAGGGTGTCCCCGTCCTTGACCAGCGAGGCGCAGTTGGCGCCAATTTTGGCTTCAACTTCACTGATCACCGGCGGCGGCAGTTCGACGATCGGGTAATCCACCTCGATGATGGCGTCCATCTCGGTGACGTGAATCGCGCTGTCCCCGAGAATCCGCGGCATTTGCGGGTTGACCTGGGCTAAAACCACCTTGGCCGACTCGGCGCCGGCCTTGGTGTAGTCAACGGCCAAGCTGTAGGAGCAGTAACCGTGTTCATCAGGGGTCGAGACGTGGATCATCGCCACATCGGGCTGGACCTGGTTCCGGACGTAATCCGGGTAACGGGAGAAGAAAACCGGCGCCAAATCGGCCCGGCCCTCAGCGATCGCTTTGCGGGTTGAACCGCCGGCAAAACCTGAAATGTGACGGAAGTGGGGTTCCATGCCCGGAGCGGTGTAGGGCGCTTTACCCATCGGCAGCATGTGGAAAATTTCGACATCGCGGTAGGCGTCGGCGTTCGCCACCATGGCGTCGACAAGCACGCCGGGGTCCGTGCAAGCGTGGCCGATAATCACGCGGTTACCCGATTGAATACGTTGGACAGCTTCTTCAGCAGTGGTCAAATGGTCACGGTAGTACGTGCGCCAATCCATCTAGGTGGTCCTTCCACGAGGAGTTAGCTCTGATTCGAGCCGATCCATCCTGACCGACTCAGGTTGGGCCTTCGAAGAAACGTTAACGCTGGTCAAAGCTAACCGACACGATTGTCAACGACCTGGCCGAAGGCCACATGGGGGGGTGGTGCCGTCATCACTGACCGCGCCACAGCCAAGCGTACAGGTTACTGACCGCTTGTTCGTCATCGTCCGAATCAACTGCACAATTTCTCAGTCGGACTGACCAGTCTCCAGCGCCGGACCGGGGCTCTTGAGCACCGTTGACCGCGCAAAAAATCAAAAGACCGGTTGGGGTTCACTGTCCTGCAACAGTAAACCCCAACCGGTCAGTTATTCAGTTATTCAGTAATCAGGACTGCGACCAAACCCGGCGAAATTACCGGGCCGCCGTGCCTTCGGTGTAATCATCATCGGCCTGGACCCAGCTCATGAGCTGGCGCAGTTGACGGCCGACACCCTCGATTGGATGGGCTTCGCTGGCCGCCCGCAGGGCCTTGAACTCCGGCGCTCCGGCGTCTTGGTCGCCGATGAAGCGAGCCGCGAACGAACCCGATTGGATGGCCGTCAGGACATCCTTCATCCGGGCTTTGACTTCCGGGTCGATGACGATCGGGCCGGACACGTAATCGCCGTATTCAGCGGTGTCGGAAACCGACCAGCGCATCTTCGACAAGCCGCCTTCATAGATCAGGTCGACGATCAGCTTCATCTCGTGGAGGCACTCGAAGTAGGCCACCTCGGGCTGGTAACCGGCTTCGACCAGGGTTTCCCAGCCGGCCTGGATCAGATGGGTGACCCCACCACAGAGGACAGCCTGTTCACCGAACAAGTCGGTTTCCGTCTCCTCGGTGAAGGTCGTCTCGATGCCGCCGGCCCGCAGACCGCCAATGGCCTTGGCATAGGCCAACGTCAACGGCCAAGCGCCACCAGTCTCGTCCTTCTCGACCGCCACCACGACCGGCACGCCGCGGCCAGCCGCGTACTCCCGCCGTACCAAGTGACCGGGGCCCTTGGGCGCCACCATGCAGACGTCGACGCCGGCCGGCGGCTGGATGTAGCCGAAGCGGATGTTGAAGCCGTGGGCGAAGAAGAGGGCCGAACCGGGGTTGAGATGGGGCGCGATCTTGTCGGCGTAGAGCTTGCGCTGGACCTGATCCGGCGCCAGGATCATGATCAAATTGGCTTCCGCCACCGCTTCTTCCACCGTCACGACCCGCAGGCCCTCGGCCTCGGCCTTGGCCTTCGACTTCGAGTCAGGAGCCAAACCGACGCGGACGTCGACCCCGGAATCACGCAAGCTGAGGGCGTGGGCGTGTCCCTGAGACCCGAATCCGATCACCGCCACCCGACGATCTTGAATGACCGACAGATCGGCATCGTCGTCATAGAACATATGTGCCATATGAATTTCTCCTTAACTCAGCCTCGGCCCCAACTCAGGCTTCGGCGTTTTTCTCGTGCTTGGAACGGCTATTCATCGGCCGGGGTCCTCGCCCCAGCGCCACCGATCCGGATTGGACTATTTCGCGGATACCGTAAGGCATCAACATATCTTTCAGAGCCCGCAACTTGCCGTAGCTGCCGGTCACCTCGATCGTCAAACTATTAGCGGCGGCATCGATGATCCGGCCGCGGAACATTTCGACGATGGTGACGATCTGGCTCCGCTGCTCGGGCTCGGCGTTGACCTTGATCAGGGCCAGTTCCCGCCGCACGGCGTTACCCTTCTCCATCTCCGTGATCTTGATGACCTCGATCAGCTTGTGGAGTTGTTTGACGATTTGCTCGACTTGGAGCAAGTTGTCAACCACGGCCACCAGCGTGATCCGGGAATAACCAGGACGTTCGGTTGGACCGACGGCCAAGGATTCGATGTTGAAGCCTCGGCGGGCGAAGAGACCGGCGATCCGGGCTAGGACGCCGGGCTTGTCTTCGACCAAGACCGACAGCGTGTGAATCGTGCTCACAGGTCATCATCCTCCCACTGGGGCGCCAAATCTTTGGCGATTCTGATGTCATCGTTACTGGTTCCGGCTGGCACCATCGGCCAGACCATGGCGTCTTTGGAGACCACGAACTCGACCACCACGGGCCGGTCGTTGATCTCCATCGCCTGGGCGATGACGCCGTTGACCTCATCCGGCCGCACCGCCCGGAAAGCCGCGCAGCCCATGGCTTCGGCCAACTTGACGAAATCCGGCACCCGGTTGGTGTAGAGATCGGTCCCGGAATAACGCTCGTCGTAGAACAGGGTTTGCCACTGCCGGACCATCCCCAGCACCTGGTTATTGATGATGGCGATCTTGATCGGAATCTGGTTGATGACGCAGGTGACGAGTTCTTGATTGGTCATCTGGAAACAGCCGTCACCGTCGATCCCCCAGACCAGACGGTCGGGTTGACCGGCTTTGGCGCCCATGGCCGCGGGCACGCAGTAGCCCATCGTCCCGGCGCCGCCCGACGTCAACCACTGACCCGGCCGTTCGTGATCAACGAAGTGAGCCGCCCACATCTGGTGTTGGCCCACCCCGGTGACGAAAATCGCGTCCGGACCGGCCACCTGAGATAGGCGCCGGATGACCTCTTGCGGTTGGATGACGTTGTCTTCCGGGTCGCCGGCCCAGACCGGATAGCGCTGGCGCAGACCGTCGAGATAGGTCACCCAGTCCGTCCACTTAGGCAAGTCCAACTCCGCCAGCCGGGCGGCCAGTTCCTCCAAGGTCAACCGGCAATCGCCGACAATCGGCAGATCGGCCAGTCGGTTCTTCGAGATTTCGGCCGGGTCGATATCACAGTGGATGACCGTGGCATCCGGCGCGAAGGTCGACAATTGGCCGGTCACCCGGTCGTCGAAACGGGCCCCCAGGGCGATCAACAAGTCACAGCGCTGGAGCGCTCCGACCGCCGCCACTGTGCCGTGCATCCCGGGCATGCCGTAGTTCAACGGATTGCTGTCCGGCACCGCCCCTTGGGCCATCAGCGTCTCGACCACCGGAATCCCGGTCTGCTCAACGATCTGGGTCAGGATGGGTCCGGCGCCGGCTTTGATGACACCACCGCCGGCCAAGATCACGGGCCGGGTGGCTTGGGCGATCAGACTGGCCGCTTCCTTAACCTGGCGGGTGTGAGGCGTCACGGTCGGCCGGTACCCCGGCAGGTCGATCGGCACCGGCCAGGTGAACTCGGTCGTCCCGTTGAGGGCGTCCTTCGTGACGTCGATCAGAACTGGGCCGGGCCGGCCGGTGCTCGCGATGTGGAAGGCTTCGGCCACTCCCTGGGCAATGTCGTCGGCCCGTTTGATGAGGAAATTGTGTTTGGTGATCGGGAAAGTGATACCGCGGATATCGGCTTCCTGAAAAGCATCCGTGCCGATGGCGGTTGAGCCGACTTGCCCGGTGATAGCGACA
>JAISGZ010000147.1 GCA_031262845.1 Propionibacteriaceae bacterium
AAACCGGCGATACCTTGACTGCGCGTGATCAACACAACCTGATCAGCCTCTGGTCGCTGCCGGAACCACTTTTGCCGGTCGCCGTCGAAGCCGCCTCCCGCAACGACGAAGACAAACTGCCGGCGGCCTTGGCCCGGTTGGCGGTCGAAGACACGACCGTCAGGGTCGAGCGGACCGTCGAAACCGACCAGACCGTGCTCTGGACGATGGGTCAGGCTCACATCGACCTCTTGCTCAACCGGCTGCAGCAGCGTTACGGCGTCAACGTCACCCAGCAGCCGATCAAGATCGCCTACCGGGAAACCTTCGTCGGGCCCGCCACGGCCGAATACACCCACAAGAAACAGTCAGGTGGCCACGGCCAATATGGCAAGTCGGCGATCGAGGTCGAGCCCTTGCCCCGTGGGGCCGGTTTCGAGTTCGTCGACCGGATCGTCGGCGGCGCGATTCCGCGTCAGTTCATCCCGTCGGTCGAGAAGGGTGTGCGCAGTCAGTTGGAGAAGGGCTTGCTGGCCGGTTTCCCGGTCGTCGATGTCCGTGTGACCTTGGTCGATGGCAAGCACCACCCCGTCGATTCTTCCGATATGGCCTTCCAAATGGCCGGCTCGCTGGCGGTGCGCGAAGCTGCCACCAAGTCCGGCAAGGTCGCCTTGCTAGAACCGATTGACCTGGTGACGATCGTCGTTGGCGAACAGTATCTGGGCGCGGTCATGACCGATATCTCCGGTCGGCGCGGCCAGATGTTGGGCTCCGACTCGGACGGCGAACATCGGGCCATCATCAAGGCTCTGATCCCCCAGGCGGAACTGGCCCGCTACGTCATTGATCTGCGTGGTTTGGCTCAGGGCTCCGGCTCGTTCACGCGCGAGTTCCACGGCTACGACCTGGTGCCGGCCCAATTGGCTGAGGCCGTCGTCAAGGCCGCCAAGAACAAAGACAAGTAGCCTTCCGGCCGATCGCCTCAGGGCTGCGGCCGGGACCGGAGTATCACCCGCGGTCGGAAACGATCATCTACGCTTAGTCCCCGTGACTGAGACGAAGCCGGCCCTGACGCGGGCTGTTGTCAGCTTCGTCCGGCGGAGTTCACGGATGACGCTGTCGCAGCGTCAATGGCTCGATCGTTACGGGCAGCGTTACGTCATCGAGGTCGCCCGGAGCGGTCGAGCGACAACGATCCCCGCCCAAGCGCCACTGGATTTGCGGACTGTCTTCGGCCGTGACCGTGAGTTGGTCGTTGAAATCGGCGGTGGTCACGGTGAAACCCTGACCGCCGCCGCCCTTGACCAACCCGACCGGAACTATCTCGGCTTCGAGGTTTTCGAAGCCGGCTTGGCCGCCACGGTCGGCAAACTGGCCGAGGCTGGACTCGACAACGTCCGCTTGATCGCCGGTGACGGAGTCGATGGCCTGCGCCACTTGTTGACCGCGGCCAGTTGCCAGGAGATTTGGGTTTTCTTCCCCGACCCCTGGCATAAAACCCGCCACCACAAGCGCCGTCTGGTCTCCCCCGGTTTCGCCGACTTGGTCGCCAGCCGGCTTAAGCCCGGCGGCTATCTCCGGTTGGCGACCGACTGGCCGGATTACGCCGACTGGATGACGACCGTGCTCGATTCCCACCCAGCTCTGCGGCGCCAGGCCGACGGCCGTTTTCCGACCCGGCCGATCACCAAGTACGAAGCCCGCGGACTAGCCCAGGGCCGAGTCATCACCGACCTGACCTACCAACGGGTGAGCCCATGACCGAACACGATCAGACCGACCAGGTTCGACACGATCAGGCGGACCAGGTGCGACTCCGACTAGACCTGGCCTACGACGGCACCGATTTCTTCGGTTGGGCCAAACAACCCGGCTTGCGGACGGTTCAAGGGGAGTTGGAATTGCGCCTGAACCGGATCGTGCGGCCAACCGAACCGGTCAGCGTGACCGTCGCTGGACGGACCGACGCCGGTGTTCACGCTCGCGGCCAGGTCTGTCACGTCGACTTACCGGCCATCCTCAAACCCCCGCACGGCCCCGCGATCACCAGTGAGGAAGCCCTTCAGCGCTGGCTGCCGCGCGCTCTGCCAGCCGATCTGGCCGTGACCTCGATCAGCCTGGTTCCACCCGACTTCGACGCTCGCTTCAGCGCCATCTGGCGGCATTACATCTATCGCCTCACCGACGACCCTATGGTCCGTGACCCGTTCGAACGCCGCTGGGTGACGGCGGTCCGGCCATCGCTCGATGTCACGGCCATGGCCACGGCCGCCGACCAGTTGCTCGGGTTGCACGACTTCACGGCCTTCTGTAAGGCCAAACCCGACTCGACCGCGATTCGCCGCCTCATGATCTTCCAACCCCAGCGGGTCGGTCCGGGCCGGGTCGATGTCGCCGTTCGGGCTGACGCCTTCTGCCATTCGATGGTCCGATCACTGGTCGGAGCCCTGGTCGCGGTTGGCCACCACCGGCGTGACGGCGCTTGGTTCGCCGACCTACTCGACCGCTCTCAGCGGGCCGGTGAAATCACCGTTCTGCCCGCCACCGGGCTGACCTTGGAAGCAGTCGGCTACCCACCGACGGCTGAGTTGGCTGAGCGGGCGCGGGCCTCCCGGCAACGGCGTGATCCGGCCGAACTTCAGGATCTGAGCTTGGCGGCCGAGCCCAACGACCCGAGCCGAACGGTCACGACCGAACTAGCCGCCACTCCAGCATCTGCATCAGTCCCTGCACCCACACCAGCGTCTGACCTCGTCTCGGCACCGGTACCTGTCCCGGCCTTGTCACCAGCACAGACACTAGATCCGCCGACACAGCCGGAGACCCAC
>JAISGZ010000148.1 GCA_031262845.1 Propionibacteriaceae bacterium
ATTGGGTTGAGCCGGGCTGAACGACCGGGGTGGGTCGGACCGGCTGGCGATGAAAGCCAGAAAGTCGATTAATTCCTGGTCACTATCGGCTACCGCCGGTCCGGGTCGCGGTGGCTGGCCGAAAAAGGTCAGCCAGGTCGGGTCCGAACCGGTGATGTAGATGTCTTCGATCGCGGGGTCGTCCACCAACGGCTGGATTCGACCGAGTCCGAACAACATGTCGAAAACCGCCTGGGCGGTCGCCAGTTCGGCCGCCGGCGCCCACGCCGGTTGTCCGGCCCGCAACAGATCGGCCGCCCGCTCACCCAGCAGGTCGGTGATGATATTTCGGCCAACCGTGTGGCGTTCTTGTTCGGTCAACTCGGATTGACCGGGCCAGGTTGACAAGCGCTGGGCGGCGTCGGCCCGCAATTGGGCGACTGCCGCCCAGTCGATATCACTGTCGGAAACGCTCTCCCCGGCCTGGCCCGAAGCCGGCTCGGCCGCCGTCAGGAACGATGCCTTCAGCAAATGGTCAACCCCACTTTGGCTAGGCATAGCACCGGATGGACGGTCAAATTCCGGCTTGGCCAGCAGATCCGTTTGAGCCCACAGTGGCGGTCGGGCTGGATCGCCACTGAGCCCGCCCATCGGCGTCGCCGCTGGCTGCGGCCCGGGATCGCCGACCCCAGCTGCCTTCGCCACCGGATAAGTCGCTCGCCGACTCAACACCGCCGCCACCGGGGACAGCGGCGCAGGCGCCTCAGTCTGGCCAAACCACGGCAGCGCGGCCAGCTGAACCGGCTCAGCCTCGACCCCTTTCGGCTGGCGCCGATCGGTCGCGCCGTTCTTGTCAGACATCCCAACCCCCTCTGATAACTCCGACTGGGCTAGCGGTAACGGCTGGTTCAGCGGCATCAGTCAGACTGACGGCGGGCTCATCAAGCGCGCGCCCGGCCCAGTCATCACCGAGACGGGCCAAACTGGCGGCCTCGGAACGGAAGGCCTGAACCAACGGCGAGCGGGCAAAGCGCCGTCGCCGCGGTGTCGCTCCCTCGGCGAAAACCCTGGCCCCAGCCGGATCGTGGGGCAGACTCAGCAGCGACCGGAGCTTGAGGTAACGGCTGATTTCGCGGGCTGAGTAGGTCTGTCCCGGATTCACCAAGCCGAGCCCGACCACGGTCGCTTGTTGTTCCTGGACCACGGGCAGCCACGGCGTCCAGACGCGCGCCGCCGCGATCGCCGGCAACGTACAGCGCGTCACCATCACCGTGGCGGTCGAACGGACGACCAGCGGCGTCGGAAACCATTCCAAACCCAGTCGCCCGGCGTCGATCAAGACGTCCATACCGGCCCGGTCAAGGCCTAGTAGTTCGTCCATCAGCGGTTCCCAGACACTGGCCATGACAGCGGCCTGTCGGTGGGCTTTGACGGCCGGGATAAAACTGGCTGTCGACTGGCCCAATGGTGTGGTCAGGGCTAATAAGGTCTGGCTGAGATGACCTTGTTGCTGGGCAATGGCAAGGTCGATCACGGAATGGTTGGGAATTTGTTGGCCTTGGAGGAAACCCGGCACGATCGCCGAGGCGCCCGTTGGGTCCGCTTCGATGACGACGACCGGCCGCGGCCAGGCCAGCGCTAAACCGACAACAGCGGTAGTGACTCCCGGCGAGCCACCAGCCGAGCAAAGCACGACGACAGCCATGGCATCACTCGGCGTTCCAGAAGACCGCCACCCGGCCGGTGGCGGCGACCCCGGCCAAGCTGGCCGCCTGATCGACCGGCACTACGACATCGAGCACGGTGTACCCCTGGTCAGGGTGTTCGCTGTAGTTGACGACCACCGCGGCGAAGGTTTTCTCACCAAAGGGGCCGTTCGGATCACCGTTGTCGGCTGGTGTCGAAGTCACGGTGATCGGCTGGCCATGTCGGGGCAAGGTCGCCGGCAATTGACCTGATTCCAGTCGTAATCCGACCATGGCTTGGCCCGCTTCGGGCAACAAGGTCTGGCTGACGGCGGCCGGCGCGACGATCACACCGGCCGAGATATCAGCCACCGCCCGTTGCCCAATCAACTGCTCGAGATCGGCGGCGGCAATCGTTTTCAAGAGCGGATCGGGTCGGATTTCCACGGTCGTCAGTTGATGTCGCTCGAGGACGGAACCCCGGGGAATATCGACCACGGCGGCCACGACTTGGACCGTGTCCTTGACGATCGCGACGACGTACCAAGCGACGACGGCGCTGACGACAATCAGGACTACGCCGAGAGCGATCAACACCGGGCGACGACGCAGTTTGGGTGGCGTCAACAAACTCTCGTCAGACACAGAAGTCGTAGTCACCGCGGGAATAGTGGACGAAACAGAGGATGGGAGGGTTGCGGTTGGCACAGGAATCCTTTGTTGGGAGGAACAAGGACGCCAGCTCACAGATAAAGCCAGAAACGGCACTCGTCTGGAGGCTGACAAGGTTGTGGCGGTATTGAGTTATTCAGTCAGAACGGAAGAGAATCCGGGCGGACAAGGGAACCCTAGCTCTTGAAGGCCGGAAAAGCCACCTGAGCTGCCCCGATCCATGATTGAGCAGCCGGAATAACTGTCCGGAAACCCTGTCCCGGCCTTTGCCGAAGTGGCATGAGTATGAACGTGCATATCGAGAGCAGACAGCGACGACCTTGTCAGAAGTCTTGCCAGAAATAAGGTTTGGCTATTCGGGCTTCGGCACTACCCGTTTTCCCCGACTCACACCCGACTGACGACGGAGCGGCGCGATTGTCGGAATCACCGTCTAGACTGCGGTCGTGATCTCAACAGCTTCGCTGCCACTTATTCACGCTGGCAAGGTTCGTCGGCTGTACGCGCTGGACGATCCGAACACGGTTTTAATTGTCGCCACGGACGCCATTTCGGCTTACGACCACGTCCTGCCGACCCCTATCCCCGATAAAGGGGCGATCCTGACTCAACTTTCGGTGTGGTGGGGCGATCAGCTTCGGGACATCGTGCCGAACCACACGATTTCGACCGAGGTGCCGGTTGATGTCCAAGGTCGGGCCGTGATCGCCGAACGGCTCGAAATGATTCCCGTCGAATGCGTCGCCCGGGGTTACATCACGGGTTCGGGCTGGGCTGAGTACCAAGTCAACGGCACAATCGCCGGCCAAGCCCTGCCGCCCGGCCTGCAACACGCCGACCGCCTGCCGGAACCGATCTTCACGCCCTCAAGTAAGGCTCCGCAAGGCGAACACGACGAAAATATCTCCTACGACCAGTTGGTCGATCTGGTCGGCGAAGACACCGCTGAGCAGCTCACCGATCTGACCTTGTATTTGTACGCGCGTGGTGCCCGGATCGCCGCCGAGCGGGGGATCATCCTGGCAGACACGAAGTTCGAATTCGGCCGCCGCCCCGATGGCACGATTGTTTTGGCAGACGAAATTCTGACGCCGGATTCGTCGCGTTTTTGGGACGCCGCCTTGTGGCAGCCGGGTTCGCAAATTCCCAGCTTTGACAAGCAATATGTGCGTGATTGGCTGGCCTACGACTCCGGCTGGGATAAGACTTCGGACGCCCCGCCGCCGGAGTTGCCCCGGGTCGTCGTCGACGCTACCCGGGACCGCTACTTGGAGGCCTACTCGCGGCTGACTAGTCATTCGTTCGTGCCACCGACGGCGCCGCCGGTACCGACCCCGGCGGCTTTCCTCCACGAAGCGGCGGCCAAATTCCAGCCTCGGACCCGTTATGTCGTCAACGTCATGCCGAAACCGGAGATTCTCGATCCTCAAGGCAAGGCCGTAACCGCTGAGCTGACCCGGATGGGTTACGACGGTTATTCGGTCCGCCAAGGTAAACGCTTCGAGATCGAGGCGGCCAAACCGGATTCGCCGGCGACGCTCGCCGAAGTCGAAGCTTTTGCCGAATCGCTGCTAGCCAACACGGTTATCGAAGATTTCGCTGTGGCTCTCGACACGCCGTCGACGCGCCCCGTGGCGACCGCCCCGGCGGCCGACACGACGCCCGTCCAACCGCCGCTGCCGACGTCGCTGTCGATGGACCCGGTGGCAGCCAGGGCGGCCGTTGAGCCAACGCCTGAGCCGGCTTTTGGCGCCGCCGCGCCAGCGCCGTCCGCCCCGTTCTATCCCCCGGTGACTCCACCTTCGGCGCTCTTCGGTGTGTCACCGGCGCCGACCGCGCCGTATCCAGCTGAAACTGCCTTG
>JAISGZ010000200.1 GCA_031262845.1 Propionibacteriaceae bacterium
CATCGGGGAACTTCAAGAGTGGAGCCCGGACTTGACCGAAGCCCAACTCGACCAACCATTCTTCGAGTTGGAATTAGACTCACT
Organism: Propionibacteriaceae bacterium; assembly: GCA_031262845.1. GTDB lineage: Bacteria > Actinomycetota > Actinomycetes > Propionibacteriales > Propionibacteriaceae > WQYJ01. The sequence goes on from JAISGZ010000200.1 coordinate 85, forward strand.
CGACCGGCTCGACATCATCCACTTACTGGAGCGGGAAAGCCAGGTTGATGCCCAAGCTGAAGACATCGAACATTTAACAACCTTCCGTCAGTACATTCGCCATTTCTTGGGATTGGCCGGTCAACAATGAGCGCTGGAATCGTCGATGTCTCAGCCGTTTTACCCGACCAGCGGATCACGAACGACTATTTCGCTGGCATCGGGTTGACCGACGAATGGATTCGGCGGCGGACCGGGATTGAGGCTCGCCGTTGGTTCGCCCCCGATTTATCGCTCACGATCCCGGCCGGACAGGCCTGCCAACAATTGGTCGACCGGCATCCCGAACTGACCGTCGGGGCCGTTTTGGTGGTGACCACCAGTGACCGTCAATTGGTGCCGCCACTAGCGCCGACCGTTGTCACACGAGCGGGTTTACCGGAGTCCGTGATGGCCTTCGATATGAACGCTGCTTGTTCTGGGTTTATCTATAGCTTGGCCACGGCGGTGGCTTTGTGCGACTCCGGCCAGATTGACAGTGTCATCGTTTGCTGCGCCGAAGCCATGTCGCGCCTCAACGACCCCACCAACCGCCACAGTGGCGTGATTTTCGGCGACGGCGTCGCCGCCGTGCTCGTGACCGCGGACGATAGCTTCGCCCCGGCTACCTTCGAAGCCGGTTGTAGTGGCGAGCGGGCCAACATGATCTACGAGTTGGAGCCGGCCGGCATCTACATGGACGGGGCCGAGGTTTACAACCACGCTGTCCGCCGGATGACCCAGATGGGTCACGAGATGGCCGAGCAAGACCCGGCGCCGACCGTGTTCATTCCCCACCAAGCCAATGGCCGGATTCTTAAAACCGTCGGCGCCAACCTGGCGGCGACCGGTATTCCCATGATCAAGCAGATCGCCGAAGTCGGTAACACCTCGTCCGCCACCATCCCGTTAGCGCTGGCCCTGGCCGCGGCGGCCGGCGAGCTGCCCGCCGCCAGTGGCCGTTTGGGCCTGGTGGCTTACGGCGCCGGCGAATCCTGGGGTGGCGCGACCGTCGGTTATCGCCTGCCCGAAGCCTGCCTGACTCCCTCCAGCTGAAACCTCCTGGACACCTGAGGCATCCCCCTGTCGCTGAGTTCCACCTCCGGAACTCAGCGAGCCCAGGAGTCGTTTTCCCTTCCGGACCAGGCACCGCCGACGGCATCATCGCCACGCCGCGCTCAACACTGTGGGTCGCGTGATCGCTAGCGTCAAAAGCGCGTCGAGACCTCTTTGTGGTTCAAGTCACTCGTGAGCATGATTCGAACCAGTAACCGCAACTGGCCATCAAACCCGACCATCCCCATCCGACCTGATTCTTGGCGTCACCAGCTGGAACCGTGGGTGAGGCTGGCGGATGCGGAGAGTTCACAGGAGAGTGATCCCGACGAAACTTCAACGAAACATAAGTTGAACAGACTCCCCAACCATGAGATCACACACCTTCTTGAAACCACACGCCCGCTCGATCGCCCTCTCCAGCGCACTGCTGCTGGCGCTCGTGACCGCTGGCTGTTCGGCTTCCGATGCCACCGAGTCGGGCGGAGAAGTCCCGGCGACCACGGGTGATTACGCTGCCACGGCGACCGCTGGCAGCCAGCCGGCTGACGTCACCGCTTACACCGTGACGCAGGCCCGGAACGCGCTCGAGGCCGGTGACATCACCTCGGCGGCCCTGACCCAAGCTTTCCTCGACCGTATCGCCACCTACGAGTCGGCCTACAACGCCTTCGTGACGATGAACCCGACGGCGCTGGCGGAAGCCGAAGCTTCGGATCAGCGACGGGCGGCCGGTGAAGAGCTGGGGCCGCTCGACGGCGTTCCGATCGTGGTCAAGGACTCGATCAACATGGCGGGGCTGCGGACTTCGAGCGGCTGGTCAGGCTTCTGGCCAGAAGCCGGCGGGGTCGAGCTGATTCCTGAGAAGGACGCCGCCGTCGTGGCCCGACTGCGCGCCGCCGGGGCGATCATTCTCGGCAAGACGAACCTACCGATCTTCGCCGGTAGTGGCTCCAACGCCAACAACAGTGTCGCCGGACCGACCTTTAACGTTCTCAACCGTGATTGGGCGCCAGGCGGATCGTCAACCGGCACGGCGACCTCGGTCGCGGCCGGCTTCGCTGTCACAGGTATTGCCGAGGAGACCGGCGGCTCGATCCAGAATCCGGCTTCGGCCCAAAGCCTGGTGGCGATCAAGCCGACCTTCGCCCTGGTCCCGAACTCCGGTGGCGTGCCTCTGGCCGGATCGACGCGGGATGTCTTCGGCCCAATCGCGAAGACGGTCGAAGACGCCGCCCTGATGCTCGACATCATCGCCGGCTACACGCTGGAGGATCCCAAGACCAACGCCGGGGTGGGGAAACTCCCCGCCGACGGGTACACGTCACAACTGTCTGACAACGCCCTGGCTGGCACCCGCATCGGCTTGTACGGCCTCGGCTGGCGTGACACCCCGCTCAGCGACGAAACCCAGAGCCTGTACGACCGGGCGATCGAGGTGCTGAAGTCACAGGGCGCCACTGTGGTCGAGGACCCGTTCGCCGGCACCGACTTCGCCGCCCTGGCCGAAGTCGGTGAGGAGAGCGGCTACGACTCACGTGGTTCAGAAGATCTCGCTTATGAGCTCGACCGCTACCTGCAAGGGCTGGGTGCCAGCGCCTCGGTCCACAGCCTGGCTGAGCTCGAAGCCGCGACCGGTGTCCAGATGTTTGGCCCCGGCGGGCCGCTGGAGAACTCAGCCGAGACGCTGCCCGGACTGAAAGCCTCGCTGGCCGACCCGACGGCGGTGCCCGACATGACCGAGTTCACGACCCTGCGCACAAACTACCTGCGTATTTTCAACGAAGTCATGGCCACTCACGACCTTGACGCCTTGGTCTACCCGCAACAGATTGAAGCCATCGGCGGCCTCTACGACAGTCGAATCAAAGCCACCACCGTGTCGGAGATCAACATCGCCGGCCTGCCCGGTGTGGTCCTGCCGGACGGCCAGTACGAAGCCGGCCAGCCGTTCTCGCTCATCTTCGTCGGCCCGCAGTGGTCCGAAGCCAGTCTGCTCGGCTACGCCTACGACTACGGTCTGGCCAGCCCCGGCCGACTCATTGTGACCGAGTTGGAGACCACGCCAGGCCCTGAGCCGAAGGAGTGAGTCGACCGTCCCCCCATCAGCTGCCCTCGCCTTGGTTCACCAACCAGGCGAGGGCAGCTCGCTTTATAGGCCGATCGCGTTATCGACCGAACTGGCCTTGTTTGCCCATGACCGCAACGAACCCCGACTCGGACCTTAAACCGACACCTTGGCGACGTCATCGCAGCGTCGCTGGGACTGCTCCAGATCAGCCTTGCGTTTCGCAATCCGTCCACTTCACCTTTCGCAATCCGTCTAATCAAAGTTTCGCAAAGTGAATGCTTTGGAGCTGATGGCCTAGCCAGCACCCTGTCGCTGCGAGCCGCGATACAACTGAAGCTCTAGCCAAAGTTGTCGAGTTTTTCGACAACTATCAGAGAAAAGTTGCACTGATTCTCGACAACTCTGACCTAGCCGCAACAGTTATTGTCAACAGCCTTCAAGCCTGATTCTCAAACGCCACTAGGTGATTTAGGTCTCACTAGCTGGTCTTCTCCATATGGTCACATGGCCCATAGCTCTCGCCCGTTGCGTCGTCACGGTCACTGCTACCGGCACACCGGCAGTTTGGACCAAATGCTCAACGAAACCTGGACCAAAAGCTCAATCTCTTCCAGCTTAGGCTTTCTATAACCGCTTGACTAGGTAAAACACCAGGAGTCGGATATGTTTAGTTTTTCCTAAATCCACCTGGCTCTAGAAACCATGAAGCCCCCAAGCCAACCGGTTACCGCAATGGCACGATCGTTGCGGCATCCGAGGCCAAGCGCCGTAAATCCTGCGGATCCGAGGTGTAGATACGTCAACTCAGCGACGACAACGCTACGTCCAAAGCTTCTTCTCCGGCAGTGAAAGTTGGCCGGAAACGCTCGACTTCTCGACTGTGAATCTGATACCCGGCAGCAATCCGGGCCCAACCGCTGACGGCGTCGCGGACCTGTGTCAACGCCTCTCGAACCGCCCCAGCGCTCATCATGAAATCAGACCGGCCGTCGACCAGAGCCTGAAGCGTGTCCGCTGGTTGATCAGCCCCAGCCAGAGCAGTAGCCCGCGACCGGCCGGTCTCCGGGTTCGGCGTCAAATCAAAGGCTGGCGCCAACCGCCAACCACCGGCCGGTCTCAGCAAACCAAGGTTCCGTAAATGATCATCGGTGTTATTGATCGCCACATTGAACGCGATCCGACGCCACAACTGCCGCAAATCATCAGCCGGACGAACCGACCAAACCGCTAAAGCCTCAGCCACCTCAAGATAGTCACGGGACTGGCCATCTTGCCCCTGAACCAAACTCAGCGCACTGAGATAACCCACACGCTGCTCCGCCTGACGATCAAACCGGTCCAGCAACAACACCGATCGCTCACCAATCGACACCAACTGACGCCGGGGCACGACCACAC
>JAISGZ010000018.1 GCA_031262845.1 Propionibacteriaceae bacterium
ATCACAAAGATTGCCATAGGCATCTCGGGCCTCGACGTCAAGTGTGTACTGGCCGGTGCCAACCGTCTCCGGTCCAGGACCGGTCACCAAGAAGGCCGTGTTGTCAGGCGAACAGGGCCCGGCTTCCCACTCACGATTTTGCGGTGAGGCCTTCGTCTGATCGCCGTTGCCACCCAGGTCGGTGTCGTTGATCTTGGCGTGGATATCGAACTTGCCAGCCTTCAGCGACGTTATCTGAACCTCGCACTGACCGGTTATTGCGTCACTGGTGCAGGTGTTCTGCGGTGTAAAGCCCGACACCGGCAAGGGTCCATTGTCTACCGGGTCCGTCGCCACACCCGAGAAAGTCACCGGTGTGGGAACCTGACAGATATTTCCGGCGGAGTCGCGCAAGGTCACGGTCGCCGTGTACGCCTGACCGGCTTCAATTGGACCGGCTGGATTCAGCTCCAAATCCGAAGTGGCGGCATTACACGAGCGTTCACTGACGGTGATCGTGGTCTTAATGTCACCCACGGCGGGCAAAGTCCAGACGAACTGATTGGCCGGATTAGTCAGAGTTACGGTTTGCACCGCACCGGTCGAATCGACCGTCTCGACCTCGTCGATGGCCCAGCCAGCGGGCAACGTGATCGTTGTCGGTTGTTGACCGGGACGACCCGTCTTCATCGGCGCCGTCACCGCTTGGCCCTCGACTGTCGTCGTGATGGTCTGCTCCCCCATCGAGTCGCTAATCGCAAAGGAACCGGTACCACCATTCGACACGACGGCGTACTGATAATCATTGACCGTCGCCAGACCGAAGTTGGTGTCGGGTACACCTGTTGTCACCGAAGCGACCTTGACAGTCGAGTAAATCGGCATTTGAACCGGCTGAACCGATGTATCACCAATCCCAGGAGCACCTGGTTCATTTAATGTCTCGGTAAATGGTAGAGCACCCGCACAAGACACCATTTCAACATCACCAGTATCAGCCGTCACAGCCGAAGCAGTGGTTTCAGCACCTGAACCATTAGCCGAGCAATGCGCAACAACCTCATTGAGCCCAGCGGCTAAAGGATCGTCACTCTGATACTTGGCGACCGAAGCAGCTGTCTGGACTGTACGTTTGGTATTTGTGGCCACATCTTGGTCGAACGTTGTTGAGTTAACATCAGCGTCCGGATTAAAAGCAGCTTGATGTACCCGGACCTGATAATTCCCCGAGCGAGGCAAGAAGAATGTGTAATCACCGGATGAGTTGGTCTTCGTCGCACCGAGTTCAGTGGCTTGTTCCCAGACTCCGTTATTGTCGTCGTCGCTGTACAAAACCAGATTGACGCTCGGTATACCCCATTCGCCATCTTCGATATCTTGCTGACCGTCAGCATTCTTATCGTAAAAAACCTTGCCACTGATTGTCACGAGTTGCTGGAGTGACGCCATATCTCTGACTTTAATACGATCGAGACCGGAAGACAGAGCACTAAGAAAGCCATCAGTTCTTGCTGCGTCATCGCCTCTGCCAGTGTTAGGGGTACTGACGTTGTAGGCCAAGTTATTGGCCAAATTAATCCGGAAAAAGAAATTATCATTCGCAACGTACAGTTGGTTATTGAACAAGCCCGAAGCTTTTAACGTCTGGGAATCGACAGTGCTCGTTCTGTAGCCAGAGGCGTTGTCTAAAGTAAAGGACTCACATAAATTATTACCACTGCCATCTCCAAAGAGACCTCCCCCGGAGCAGGTCTGATCTGGCGAACCAAGGATTTGACTGACAACAGAATAAGTCCACCCACCGTTGTGGACATATCTCGATTCATTAGAACCCTCAGTCCAGTTCGGGTTTTTCTTTGGACTGATTCGAATCAAATACGTCCGCCAAGCATTAGCAGGAGCATTACCACGCAAAGCCGATCCGGCCGGTGCCTGACCCTTGGCCAACATGTACGCTTCACCTGCATCGTTAATCGCTAAGTCGCCGATAAGCTGAGCGTCTTTGTTTTGGAAAATGTTATCTTCGGCTTGTTCCGGACGCATCATGCCGGATGAAGCAAAAATCCCTGTAGCGGGGTCATAAATCGCGGCTCGGAAAGTCGAAGACATTCTTGATGACTGCCGTGACACTAGGAACAACTCGCCGGTATCCCGGATGACTTCACCGCCACCCCAGCCGTCGTCATAAGTTCCAAGACCACTGCCGGTCCTGCAGTGCCATTGAGAAACCGGAAGGCCGTCGGGCGTATTGGGATTATTATCTGACCAAGTTAAGCTATCGGCAATAGTATTTGTATAGGTCCCTGGATAATCCTGGCCGTTAGCGTTCAGAACCTGATCATATTGAGTCATGAAATCAGCTGAACGAGGGTTAGGCACCCAGAAAACCTGCGGTGTCACGCTCCCAGCGTCGTAGGCCCGGAACGACACCCAACTTCCGCGATCAGAGTTCGACCAGTTATTCGGACTGCACTTTCCATAATTTGGATCAGTGCCTATCACACTGTTACCCCTTGTGACAGCAGTGAATTCGGCAGGGTGATTGGCCGCAGACTTCCAAAGATCGTAAGCGTCGTTCGGCCAGATGTAAAGCACCTGTCGATCAGCATCAGCGGCCGACATCCGGGAATAGTTATTGTCAAGATCACGAGTATAACCAGCGGCGAGATAGGCGTCCTCTTCAGTAATCAGAGCCCGTTCATCATTCACATCGGAAGAGACGAAATAACCCACAAATGAATCTGACGCTGATCTGACTCCAGAGTCATCGGCAACTTTAGGACCGCTAATACCAGTGGCGAAGAGAACATCCTGGGAGTCAAAATTCTCCGGCATCCAATCACTGGTCAAGTTGTAGCCCGTAACAGACGTCAACTTGTACGGGTTACCCGACAGGTCGAGCCCCAGCTCCACACCTTGGGCCTCCGACGGCCCACTCACCACCTGTTGAGCAAACACCACACCGCTCACGGCTAACGCCAAAGCCGACACCCAGGCAATCGGGCGCCACTTGGACATACGGACAGTGTTCGTTTCACTTACTGCATAGGAGGGCATTGAAGGTCCTAACTCCTCTTGTTCCCGGCACACCGGCAACAGCCTTCATCGACGTCTTGCACTACGTAGACGATGATGCTGCACGATACCGCACTTGCGTGACGGAGTTTAACTTACGCGAACAAAGCTTGAGAGTGCAAAACTGAGTTGGAATCGCCTGGCCACGAGGGACCGGCGACGGCCAGAGAACGGGCCGGGGGGACCGCACCACGCGGGGATCGGGAGAAAACTGGCCAAGCGGGGGCTTGGCATCGGATCTGAGCTAGAGCTTTACGTTCTAACTGGCGGACTCTTTCGGCGGTGATGCCCCAGTGTCGCGCCACATCGATCAATTTGGCCGGGCTGCCATCAAGCAGACCGTACCTACGACGGATGATATCGGCACTGCGGGCGTCCAAGTCAAGAATCAACCCCTCAAGATATTCCCGGGCGCCGGGATCGGCCTCGGGTTCGGTCTGACCCCGGGTTTCGGCCAAGGTGTCACCGAGGGTAGAACCCGAGATGGCGTCCAGGGGGGCGTCGAGGGAAGCGTGGTGACGAGCCAACTCGAGTAATTCGGCGACGTCGGCCGGATCGGTTTCCAAGGCCCGGGCGATTTCCAGCACGGTTGGCCAGCGACCGAGTTCTTTCTCCAGGTTTTGGCGGGTGGTCGTGACCTGGGCGACTTGTTCCCGCACGTGCAACGGCACGTGGACGATATGGCCAGAGTCGGAGCTGGCTCGGTCGATGGCCTGGCGAATCCACCAGGTGGCGTAGGTCGAGAATTTGTAGCCTTGGGCGTAGTCGAACTTCTCGACCGCCCGGATCAGACCCAAACTGCCCTCTTGAATAGCGTCCGACAGTGATAAGCGGTTGCGATATTTCCGGGCCAGGGTCACGACCAGGCGCAGGTTGGCCTCAACGAAGCGGGCCATGGCGGCCTGGCCTTCGGCCACCAACTGTCCCAACTCATCGATCGTGACGCCGGCCGCCGGGGAGTCGTCGGCCAGTTCGATCTGTCCGGCTAAGAGCTGGCGCGCGACCAAGCCCAATTCAATAGTGCGGGCCAAATGAACTTCGTCGGCAGCGGTCAGCAGAGTGTTGCGGCTGACATCACGCAGAAAGGCCGACAAACCAACGGCGCTATCCGTCAGTTCGGTCCAGCGTCGCCGGCCGGCAATTGCAGTTTCCGACTGGGGAGCGACAGCTGCCATAGCAGGCTCCATTCGATGAGGGAGGAAGGAACGGGGAGAGAAAGGGGGTGACGAGGGGGGAGGCTCGGCGGTCTGGACATTACCCGGCGCTCTTGGCGGCCCTGAGCCGCGGTCGGTGACCTTGACCTGACCTTGACTTGTTCTTGACCAGGAGAGTTGTTTTTCTCACAGACTCCTCAGAGCCGGCCCGCAACCCGACGGTACGGCGGAGCAACACCACTTGAGAGGTCGGCTGGTCAGCCGCTTCGACCTCGAAACCGCCAACGCCCGGCGGCAAATCGACAAGTTTCAGTGAGCGAGTTATGATCTGTCAGCAACGGGTTTGACGTGTTCGGGGTTTTGCGCGCCCATCCACCAGGGTGACAGCCGCCAACGCAAACCTAGATTTTCCACTACGGCGAATTTACGAGGTATCAGTGCCCCAAGCGCGCGTTCTTCAGCAATCCACCCCCCCAACCGACGAACTCAGCGACAGCGTGACCACACCATCAGGTTCCGGTCGCCGCCCAGCCGCCGCACCGGCGAAGGCTAAGAAGAAAGCCTCGACCGCCGACCAAACGGCCCCGGTCACGACTAAGACCAGCGCCAAAAAGGCCCCTCAGAAGTCGACGGCTCAGAAGGCGACGGCGAAAACTACGGCGGAGTCTGGCTCAACCAAGAAAGCCGCCACCAAGAAGACCGCCAGCGCCGCGACGCCGGACCAACCGGCGACCGAGACCCAGCAGGCGACTGGTCAAGCCTCAACTTCAACTCGACGGTCGAGCCGCAAGAAGGCCAGCTCGAGCGCTCCGCCCAGTGACACGGCGGCGCTCGAAGTCGTCACGCTGAGCGTCGAAACCCAGGTCACCGAAACCGCGGCCAGTCTCGACACCGACGACGACAGCGCCGGCGGCCCCGGCCAGTTGTCGGTCATCGACGCTGTCTTAGCGGCTAGCCAAGGCCAGGTTGAATATGAATTGAGCGCTGACGGCGGCGAAATTCAGTTCACGGTCGGGGGTCGGAAACGGAGTTTAGACGACGTCGACGACTCGAAATTCCAGCCGGCCAAAGCCGCCACGCTGGAAGCCGAGTTGAACGAAGGCTATTCACTGTCGGATTCCGACGACGCCGACGAACCCGAACAACAGGTCATGGTGGCCGGCGCCACCGCCGACCCGGTCAAGGACTACCTCAAGCAAATCGGCAAGGTGGCCTTGCTGAAGGCTGAGCAGGAAGTGTCGCTGGCCAAAAGGATCGAAGCCGGCCTATTCGCCGACGAACGTCTGGCCGAAACCCGAGCGGCTATGTCGGCGGACGATCTTGAGGATTACGAGTGGATCGCCCAAGACGGTCAGAAGGCCAAGAACCACCTCCTGGAAGCCAACCTCCGGCTCGTCGTATCGCTGGCCAAGCGTTACACCGGACGGGGCATGTTGTTCCTCGACCTCATTCAAGAAGGCAACTTGGGTCTGATTCGGGCGGTCGAGAAGTTCGACTACACCAAGGGCTACAAGTTCTCGACCTACGCCACCTGGTGGATCAAGCAGGCCATCACGCGGGCCATGGCCGACCAGGCCCGGACCATCCGAATTCCGGTTCACATGGTCGAAGTGATCAACAAACTGGCCCGGGTCCAGCGCCAGATGCTCCAGGACCTGGGGCGTGAACCAACGCCGGCCGAGTTGGCCAAAGAACTCGATATGACACCGGAAAAGGTCGTCGAAGTCCAGAAATACGGCCGCGAGCCGATTTCCTTACACACCCCCTTAGGCGAAGACGGCGACTCCGAATTCGGTGACTTGATCGAAGACTCGGAAGCCGTCGTACCGGCCGACGCCGTCAATTTCACACTCCTCCAAGAGCAATTGCACGACGTCCTCGACACCCTGTCGGAACGTGAGGCCGGCGTCGTCTCGATGCGCTTCGGTTTAACCGACGGCCAGCCAAAAACCCTCGACGAAATCGGCAAGGTCTACGGCGTGACGCGGGAGAGAATTCGCCAGATCGAATCGAAAACGATGTCGAAGTTACGGCACCCGTCGCGCTCCCAGGTGTTGCGGGACTATCTCGATTAAATAGTCACGCTGCCCCGATTGAGGCCGCCGTGACGACCATCAGCGAAGTATCGGCCAGCGGGAAGTCGTCCCGATTCGACACCTTCTGTTAAGCCACCCCCGGACTTTCGGCCGACCTTGGTTTGGGAAACTGCCTGTTTGGGAAACTGCCTGGTTGAGGTGGCCTGGGCCGGAGGTCGGGAAGAATGTCTTTTCCCGAACCGCAGGCCCAGGTCACCGAAGAGGGAGGTTGAGGGGGGTCGTCCCCCCTCAAGTTTCTGTTCAACAAACAATTCAGCCAGGCTGACCGAAAATCGGTCGCCTGGCTGAATTGTTGTCAACCCCAAGTGGGAAGCTGAGCTAGATCATGAACTGACTCAAGGAACTGAGCAAGCTTTGAATGATCAGCCGCATCTGGACCATGATGAAATCTAAGATCCACTGGATGTCGTCAACCTGGCTACCTTGAGGTCGGGGGATGTAATAGGCCACCAAGGTAATGTCGGAATTCGACGGCAAGGTCCAGGCGAAACGGCTTGAGCCGTCGCCGACTCGCTCGGTCACGGTCTGGAGGACCGTGTTATTCGGCCCCTGGACCTCCAACCGCGAGACCGACCAGCCGGACGGCTCGAGCACGGTTGACACCATCTGACCGACCCGGCCCGGACCGATCTGGCTTGAGCTGGTGGTCTTGACCCCGCTGGCGGTGGTCGTGATGGAGCGGCCATCGACTTGGAAGGTACCGGTGTTGCCCTCGGAGACCGCGGCCACCTTGTAGGACGAGATCGGCGCCAGCCCGAAATTCACCGGTGAGGTCGAGACCTGACGGATATTCGGGATCCAGATCAGGGTCTGATAAACCGGGATCACATCACCCGATTTGTTGTTGATCTGGGTACCGGCGACACCAATCGCTGGGCCTTCTTTATAGGGATACGGCTGAGCCCCAGCACAGGGCCGGCTGACGTAAGCGGCGGCGGGGTCAGCATATTTCACGGGCTCGGTTTCGTTGAACGGGTCGTCCCCGATGTCGTCGATCTCCCCCGTGACGTAGTTATAACAGTGAGAGATCGTATGAACTCGCGAATTCCCGCCGCTCATTTTCAGGCTGTAGCTGGCGGACCCGGCGGTCATGACCGCGGGCACCTTATTCCGCTGGACCTGCTGGTCGAAGTCGTAAGCATTGACATCGGCGTTGGGGTTGAACGATGGATCGTAGAGCCGGACCATGAAGACGGCTTCACCGGCCACTGGCATGTTTAAGAAAAATGTGTAATCGCCCGATGAATTGGTCATCGTGCCGCTGGTGGCGCCATAACTTTCTTGGGTCCAGATACCGTCTTTATCGTGGTCACCATATAACTGGGGTTTCATCCCGGGAATCCCCCACTCCCCGAGGTCCCGAATGCCGTCGGCGTCGCGATCGTAGAAAATTGTGCCGTCGAGGGTGACCAGGGCCATGGATTCTTCTTCGACCACATCAGCCCGGGCGGCCGAGCCCACCAACAACGACAGAGAACAGGCCATCGCCGTTGCCAAAGCCACGCTGCGACGAGTCCGCAACTGACTGGGGGGGCGGCACCGGGATGGCTGCGCGGCAGACCATGGAGTTTGCATGACTAGAGCCCTTACCTTCTTAATGATTTCTTAATAAATTGATTTCGCGTCGCTTACTCGAGCCCACACTCACGAGAAGTACATGCCCAGCATAGCGCTGGTTAAGCCAAACAACTGTTTCTTAGCAGGGGTTCACTAGGAAAGATACCGTTTAGTAGGGTGACACCCCACCTGAAAAGTTAATTTTCGACAAATTCCGATCGGTCAACGGGCCTCACCAGCTCAGCGCAGGGTCGGCGATCATCAGACTTGCCGCCGTCGGTTCCTCACCGACCGGCCAAATCGCCGTACGCTAGACCGACGGTGGTGGGCCAGTATCAGCCTCAGCCGCCGGACCGATATCAGTCGGCCCAGATGGCCCGCTCAACTGAGCCAGCTGACGATTGATGAGCGATGCGCGGCGCCAAAAAGCCCGGAAAGGAACGGACGTGGCAGAGCAGCCAGATCACGAAATCCTCAACGCCTGGATCGCCGCTCACCTGGCGGTCACGATCGAAGGCCAAGCCCATTTAGCCCAACTGATCGGCTCGGACGCCCCCGGCCGGTGGGAGGCCAGCCTGTCGACGGGGGTCTTGACACTCGACCAAACCGACTTGGAGTTCGCCCTCTTGGGGTCGTCGTCCGAGGAAGACAACAGCTGGCTCTGGAGTTGGGCCAACCCCGGGCTCGACAGTTCGACCGTGGCGATTCAGCGGGCCTTGCCACTCAAGGGTTTCGGGGCCGAATTCGGCCTCTGGGAATTCAGCCAGAACTCCTTCGATCTGACCGGCCTGGTCGACTTCGGGATGACCGCAGGCTCCAGCCTGACCTCAGTGGCGGCCCCGCAAATCGGCGGCGGTGCGATCTTCTCCGGTTCCTACCCCGGCGGCCGGTTCTACGTCATCGTGACCGACCAGCGGCTGGCCCGGTTCGGCCCGTCAGCGGTTTCGGCGCCGAAATATTTCACGCGGGCGGTGTCGTACGGGCTCGGCCATCACCGAGAATTAGTCGAAACCTACGCTGCGATCCATCAATTGCAGCTCAAAGAAACCGAAGATATGGTCAGCCTGGGCTTCCCCGACAAGTCACATCTCGACGTCACCTTCGACGAACACGAGCGGATGACCAAGATTCACGCCAATCTTCACACCACCCGGCCGACGGCTTGAGCCGCTGGCCGCCTCGGACCTGCGCTCCCCCGTGCTCCCTGGTATGACTTTATGGCATTACTCATTGCCCGAGTTCGGTGATGATTGGTTGTCGTCATTCGGGTCAGGTGGCGGCTGGGATTGGGGCTGACCACCGACCAATCGTGGCCTGTCAACCGGTCGGCAAGTTGATTTGATCAAGTTTGATCAAGATTTCAGCCGACCATTCAGGTAACCATTGCCACGGTTATCCAGGCCGTGTTAGCTTGGCGCTATTAATAA